>JADFHP010000096.1 GCA_022567135.1 Chloroflexota bacterium | reverse complement strand
GAGTTCGGCAACGCATTCACCGAGCGGAACGACCCCGTCGAGCAACGGGCCCGCTTCGTTGAGCAGGAGCGGCTCCACAGCCAGTTCGGCGATAACGAGATGGACCGCCTTGACGAGGATTTTCTAATAGCGATGGAACACGGCATGCCCCCAACCGGAGGGCTCGGCATAGGCATCGACCGGATCTCCATGCTGCTGACCGGAGAGCGCAACATCCGGGAAGTGATTCCGTTCCCCCAGATGAGAACGCTGGAGTGACCCTCACAAAAACCCCGAATCCCTGGTCGAGTACAGGTCAATGCTCAGTATTCAGCAGATAGTAGAAAACACAGATCGCGTGCGCGAGCGACTCGTATCGCGTGGCGAAGACCCTCCGCTCGACAGGATCATCGAGATCGATATGCGGCGGCGAAGCCTGATCGCCGATGGCGACCAGCTCCGCGCCCGGCGCAACGAGGTGAGCAAGGCGATCGGGGCATCGAAGCAGAAGCCCTCTCCCGAGCAGATCGCGGAGATGCGGGACGTCGGTGAACGCATCAAGGAGATCGAGGCAGAAGCACGAGAGGCGCAGTCGACAATCGATGAGTTGATGATCGCCCTGCCGAACCTGCCGCTCGACGATGTTCCAGTCGGCCCCGACGAGAGCGCGAACGTAATCGTCGAACAGGTGGGCGAGCCGGTTCAGCCAGACTTCGAGGTTGAGCCGCACTGGGACTCCGGCCCGCGGCTGGGGACCATCAATCTGGAAGCGGGCGCCCGTATGTCCGGCGCACGGTTCTACGTGCTCAGCGGCGCCGGCGCGCAGCTTCAGCGCGCTCTCATCTCATGGATGCTGGACATCCACGTCCGGACCAACGGCTACACGGAGATATATCCGCCCCTGCTCGTCCGCCAAGAGACGATGACGGGGTCCGGAAACCTGCCAAAGTTCAAGAGCAACCTCTACCACGACGACGAGACCGATCTCTGGCTCATCCCGACCGCGGAGGTCGCCCTGAACGCCTTGCACGCCGGTGAGATCATCGAAGCCGGAATGCTGCCACTCAAGTACGTGGCGCACTCCACGTCCTTCAGAAAAGAAGACACAGCCGCCGGACGCGACACGCGCGGCATCAAACGGGTGCACCAGTTCGAGAAGGTCGAAATGTTCCGCTTCGTCGAGCCGGACGACAGCGAGGGGGCGTTTACCGAGATGGTGGGAGAGGCGACGGACCTCTGCGCCCGACTTGGATTTGCCTATCGCATCGTCCAGCTCGCGACGGGCGACATAGGATTTCAGGCTGCGAAAACCTTCGACATCGTGGTCTGGTCGCCGGGTGTAGAGGAGTGGCTCGAAGTCAGCTCGATCTCAACCTGCGAGGCGTTCCAGACCCGCCGCAACAACACCCGGTACCGGCCGGAACCGCGAGCCGGGACGAAGTTCCCGCACACCCTCAATGGCTCCGGGCTGGCGCTGCCAAGGGTGATGATCGCCCTGATGGAAAACGGACTCCAGGAAGATGGCTCTATCGTCATCCCGGAAGTGCTTCACCCGTACACCGGGTTCGACCGGATAGAAAATCCGGGCTAGGCGCTAGCTTCCGGACACCACCGCGACCTCGAAGTTCAGCGTGTAACCCGACGGCGTTATCGAAAGCGGCGTCACCGCGCTGATGACCAGGAAAACGTCCTCGTCACGCGGTATCGGCTCGATAATCGCCTCGCCGCGGCCGTCGACGATCTCGACCGGCGTCACGATTGCCGGGGCGTCCGGTAGCCGCCGCACCACTGTCACGAACCATTCCTGGGGTACCTCGGGGTCGATTCTGGCGAATCCGTTCGCGACCCACTCGCCATCCGACTCGGCGTCATCGAAGAACCCGATCTCCGGAATGGCGATGTCGTCGAAGCAGGCGCCGTTGATATTGACCGCATCATCCGTCACGTATTCGAAACGGATCAGCACCTCGCCGCCTGCGAATTCGGAAAGATCGACCGACTCGTCAATCCACCCGCCGCTGTTGCCGGTCAGCCCTGCGCCATACCCGGTGCCGTTCGGGTTCTCGTCCGTAGTCGTCCTGCCATCGAGCAGCAGCCACGTCTCGCCGCCATCGATCGAAACCTCGATATAGGCGTAGTCCCACAGCTCTTCGATGTCGTACCAAACGGCGAACTCCAGAGTTGCCGTGTCGATGCCGGTCAGATCGAACCGTCGGGTCAGCGTCGTGTCGATCGTATCGCCGGAGTTGCTCCACCAGCACGAACTTCCGCTGTGCGCCGCGGTCGGTATCAGTTGCGCCGTCGGCGAGCCATCAAACAGCATCCGCACCGTATCGTCGTCCGCCACCGTCACCACCCAGTAGTCGGCGCCGAACTGGTTGACCGTGTCCCGGTACTCGTCCGGGTCGATGGCAATGCGCCGGGTGACCCGTCCCAGGCTGCCCGCGTCACGATTGGGATACCCGTACAGCGTGCCTTCTTCGTTGAGCAGATTGGCGACCGTCCAGTTCCGGAATACTTCGAGCGCCGTGTCGTCGGCCCCGACATCGTCAAGATACGTGTCTATCGATGCGAAGCCATCCGCCTCCTGCGAAATCAGCGTTGAGATCGACTCCTCACCGCCATAGTGATCGATCAGATACTCGGAGAATAAAAACGCGGCGCCGTAGGAACTGGCCGTATCGCCTTCGCTCGGCCACGACGTTAGTTGCGTGTCCGTATCACGGAAGTAATTCCGGTAGCTGGGTGCGGGGAAGCCCGCCCGCGTCGCGGCGAGTTCAGAAAGTCCCTCGTTGAGCCACGCCTCTTCGCCCCTGTCGCCTGCAAAGTTGACTGCGTGCTGCAATTCGTGGGCCAGTACGCCGCTGTACTGATCGGTGCCGGGTCGTATGGAAGAAGAGATATAGATCATGTCCCGCTCGTTGGATTGTTCGAGCAACTCTTTCGGGAACGCGTCTGCGGCCGAGAAATATCCGCCTACGCCCCTGCCAAGCACCGTATGGAGTATGACCATACGCGGGTCGCCGTCGACGCCCGGCGCGGCCACAGGGCCGAAAACCCCGGTTACCGAAGGCCAGATCTCGGTCTCGAAACGTTCAACGGCGCGATCAACGTCGCTATCCGACTGCGGGAACCGCGTATCGAAGAAAAAGTAGGCATGTTCGCTGACCCGTTCGGCAACGGCGGTAATCTCCACGCCGCCGTCATCCAGGATGACGTTGAACGTCACCGTATCGCCCTCGTTGACCGGCACCCCCTCCGGTTCGGGCCGGCTCAGATATGCGGCGTACTGATCCGGCTTCAGCCTGCGAATCAGATCCACCGGGTCTCTGCGCGGCGGCTCCGGGAGGTCGAATACCTGCGCGGGTTCGGCCAATGCGGGAGCTCCCGGCTTGCCAGCCGTTGGCGCCAGAGTTGCCGCCGGTTCAGGCGTTGCGGGCGCGGCCGTGGGCAGCTCAGGGGCTGGAGCGGTCTCGGTCGAGGGTTCAGGCGGCGGTTCGCGCGGGGGTTCAGTCGGGGAGACGGTGGGCAGATCGGCAAGCGCCGGCGTCGCGGTCGGGACCGGCGCGTCGGCGGCGCCTGGCGCGCCGCTCGATGTGCAGGCCGTGAGAGCGACGATGACCGCGAGGGCGATGGCCAGCCGGGGGCGGGCCTCTCGGGGCCAAAGAAGACTGAGACTCAATTGAACACGTTCATTGCCCGGTCTATGCCATCGGTGACGAGGATCTCGACGGCGTCTGCGGCCGTTATGACAGCCTCTTTCACCAGCTCCAGCTCGTCCCGAGGAAACGTGGTCAACACATGATCGATCTCGTCGCCGCGATCGAAAGGCCTGCCGATGCCGATTCTGACCCTCGTGAACTCATTCGTACCCGTTGCGGAGATGATCGATTTCAATCCGTTCTGGCCTCCCGCGCCGCCCTGTGCCCGGACCCGCAGCCGGCCGGGAAGGAGGGCCATGTCATCAGCTATTACGATGAGTTGGCGGGGTGTGGCGTTATATCGGCGCAAAAGATACGAAACGGCATCGCCGCTCTTGTTCATGAACGTGAGCGGTCTGGCCAGGGTGATCTGCATGCCGCGCAGGTAGCCCTCGCCGAGGTCCGTGTGGCGATTACCACCACCGATCGCGATGCCGGACCGCCTCGCAAGCTCGTCGATGCACCACCACCCGACGTTATGACGGGTGTTCCGGTAACGAGCGCCGGGATTGCCGAGCCCGATAACGATCAGGTCGGGCGATTGCCATCCATCCGGGCGCGCGGCCTTTTTGCCGCCTCGCGAAAACAGCCTTTTTAGTCTCAAGTGGAACCGGCCAGAGCGCTGCAGAGTTTTCGACGCGTCGGGTCGAACGCGCTCCTAACAGCCTACCCGACCACCCTTACTGAAGATCAAGACGAGGCGGTCAGAAGTCTCCCGTTGATCGGGCCTCCCCAGAATCGCCGCTCCACGGAGTGGCGGCTCTGGCGTTGCGAGCTAGCCGGAGTCGCGTTGCGCTCCGATTACTATGAACACAGCCGCGACTGCGGCGAAGGCTACTGAGCCAAAACCGACAGCGCCTACCAGCAGCAATGTGCCCACCGTCTCCATATTCAATGTCCCCCGGCCCGGCGTCCCGCATCGCCGTATAAAGATCGCCCATCGTCAGGGCGCGGTCCATACAAAGGTAATGGTGTGCTCGGAGCCACTGCCAGGCATGAGAGTGGCCTCCAATTCGGAAAACGACGTACACCCACATGGGCCGGGGGGTTGTCCGGCCCCGGCGGTTTCCCTGCCCCGTGGGACCGCCTGCTAAACCTGGCCGCGAAGATACTTCCGCAGGAAGCGGACGATTCTCTCGTCCAGCACCCCGGAAAGGCCGTTCAGATCGGCAGCGCTGTTGATGTTCAGGAGCTTTTCCACATCGGCGATTCGCTGCCCGGTCAACAAATCGTTTATCGCCACTCGGCTGAGTCGCAGGTTGAACTCAGCCATCACCGCTTCAATGTCGGCCATGTTCCGGCGCAGATCTGAGCGATCGTCAGGAACTCCCGGCCGCATGGCGCACTCGTCGCAAAAAGGGGTCGAAGAAAGCTTCACCTGATCCGGGCCTCGGCTGCACGGTTCGACCAGCGCGGCGATGGCCGGCCAGCGCTCTAACAGGGCCTCGGGCGCGGCCAGTCCCAGCTCCGTGATCTGTGAATACCAGCGCAGCGCCTGCACACGGTTATTTGCCACAGCGATTTCACCGCCGAGTTCCGCATCTTCGGCCCTCCGGGCGGTATGGCGGGCCAGGTACTCCCGCCGATAATCATCTCGCCACCAGGAGAAGTCGGCCGCAATAGATGGCCACAGGTCCGGATTTTCCGTAAGCGCCTCCAGGTTGATCCGGGCGGTCAATGCCCGCGCGCCTACTCGCAGAGCCCCCTCTTCCAGACCGGCTTCAGCATCGTCGAGATACCGCACCGCGTGCTCGATCTCAACCGCCAGGGCGGTAAGCCGCCGCCGGCTCCGCATTCTGGTTAGCTGGCGGGCAAGCTTGTCCAAACGGCCAAATGAGTTGCGGGCGGCTAAAAAGAACTGGCTCCAGGATTTGACAGCCAGGACCGCCTCGGCAGCCTGCGCATCTTCATCTTCGCCGGAAAGGTCCTGTCCGGCGACCTCGGCAACCCTGTCGAAAAGGCTCGATGCCATCGCAGAACGAGCCCTCAGGGCAAGGAGCGCGGAGGCGAACTCTGTGGCCTGCACCGGGACAGGGGTCTGCTCTGCCGGTTCTGCGTTCGGAACGACCAGTCTTATATACGCCAGAGCCGAATCCCAGTCGCCCGCCACCGACGCTCTGAGTTCATGCACGTCGCCAAACAGGCCCCTGTGCCAGGCCGTCTCAGACATCGTGTCGCGGATGAGACGGGGGAGTGTCGATCTCCCTGTCCGCCATACGATCTCCCCATCCTGTGAGAGAACAAACGCGGCCACATGAAGAAACGCGGCGTCGGGCGGGAATCCCAGGCCATGCACCAGCGTGGCCCGAAGCGCTTCGCTATCCAGGACGCCAACATCCGCCATCGCTTCGAAGAGTTCCGGTACAGGCAGGCCTTCATCCGTGAGGCCCGTCATCACTACCGCTGCGGGCCGGTCCGCCGGCGACGCTCCATCGGCGAGCCACCGATATACCGCGGCAGTCTCCGGGATTCCGAGGCCTGTGGTCGCCAGTACGCCGGGCCGGTTCTGATAGCGCCGCGAGAGAGCCATGCTTGCCAGCGCGCTCACCCAGTCTCCAGGGTATTTGCTGTGAAACGCGGTGGCGATGTCTACCGCTACCGCCGGGGCGCCCGGTCCGCTGACGAGCCTGCCACGGAGGAAGCCCTCGCGTGCGCGCAGCCCGATCTCCCCTTCAAGATACTCGGTCCGTTTTTCCACGGCTCTCGTCAGGCCGTCCAGGCCCGTGTCGCCGGCGACGCGATAGCGAGCTGCAACCTCCCTGAGCTGCGTCGCAGCCTCGTCGATCGAGTCAGGCAGGCCATCGCTGTCGTTATCGCCTGAAACCGCAACAATGACTCTTTCGTCCCGCAGGCTGTCAGCCGGCACATGCTGGCACCGCGGAAGAAGCACGACCCTGAACATAGCCACCGCATCCAGCGGCTCTCCACAGGATTCATCCCAGTTTTTTGCGATAACCGCTTCGCCCGGATAGCGCATGCCGCGGAACCACACAGATATCGGTTGCACCAGCCCGAACGCGTCGCTTGAAATAGAGAATTCCGTCACTTCAGCGGTGGCTATCACTTTTCCGCTCCCCGAAACCCGAAGCCCCGGCCCCATCTAGCACGGCCCGCGTGAGTGCCGCGCCAAAGCAGATGTTGCGGCAGGGGGCCGCCGTTCTCCAACGGGCCCGTGGCAGTGGCGCATCGACTGATTTCCAGAGCGCACCGCGTTGGCATGTGCCTTATCGGCCGGATAGCCGGCCCTCTACGAAGCCCTCTCCACCTCTGCGAGCTTCACGAGAAACGCCGCCTCGTCCAGGATGGGAACCTCCAGGCGAGCGGCCTCGCCGTACTTCGAGCCGGGCTCTTCGCCAAACACAACCCGGTTGGTCTCGCCAGCCCGTTACACAACCGCCGCCTCCAGGGAGAGAATCGGTGGCAGCGCGGAGAGGACCGTATGCCACGATTCGCCTTCATCTGTTGATCCGAAGAGCGTTCCGGCCTTTGTCCCCACGTAGACGCCAAGGGGCTCTGCGCCGTCAACCGCCATGCTCTCCCGCAGCGTCGTGAGGTACGCGGCCTCTTGCGGGAGGCCATCCGTCACCGCCCGCCAGGAGTCGCCCGAGTCCTCGCTTTTGAACACCCTGAATGCGCCCGATGAGGATGCGCGGAACTCGCCGCTCTGGTTCGGTATCACCCAGATCGTCCCTGGCTTGCCGGGGTGGCTGACGATGGGAAAGCCGAAGGTTTCCGGCAGCCCATCTCCTATGTCCTCCCAGGACTCGCCGTAATTCTGCGTTCTGAAAACACCGCCATGATGCTGCATATACTGCCTGGCCGGGTCGGCCGCATCGACTGTCACCTTGTGGATGCAGTTATCTTCGGCTGGATCGTATTCAATGCCGTAACTCTCAAAAATTTCCGCCTCTTCGGGCGACGGCTCATTAGCCCCGCGCGGCAAGCCTTCGTGCTTTCGATGCCAGCTCTGGCCGCCATCGTCCGTCCGGAAGTACCCTGCCGCCGAAACCCCAACCGACATGCGGTCGTCGTTGGACGGATCAAGAATGATCGTGTGCAGGCAGAGCCCGCCCGCTCCGGGCACCCATTTCGGTTGCGAAGGATGCTCCTGAAGCTGTTGGTTTTCCACCCAGGTCTTGCCGCTGTCCTCAGACTTCCAGAGAGACGCCGGCTCCGCCCCTGCGTATATCACGCCCGGCTCGGACCATCGCCCCGGTTGGACATGCCATAACCGTTTCATATTCCGGCCAGAGTCCGGCTCGAAGCGTGGCTCGGCCTCCGACGTCGTCCATGTCTCGCCGAAATCAGTGCTCCGCGCAACTTCCGGACCGTAGATTTCGTGATTTGCCGCCATGTAAATTGACCCATCGCGGGGATCCAACGTCATGTGGAATATGGAGTAGCCCCTCAGGAACGGGCCTGCTATGTCCCATTTCGCACGCCCACCATCGCTGGTCAGGATGAACCCGCCCTTATTAGTCCCTGCGAACAGTGCGATCTTGTCGGCCATTAACTCGCTCCCTCCTCCTTGTCCAGCTTTTGGAGGAACGCGGCTTCGTCCAGAATGGGAACTTCCAGGCGGACGGCCTTGTCATACTTCGAGCCAGGCTCTGCGCCTACCACTACGAAGCTGGTCTTTCCGGAGACGGTACTCGAAACGGTGCCTCCGAGTGACTTTATCTTCGCCTGAGCCTCCCGGCGCGAATAGCTCTCCATCCGGCCGGTGACGACGAATCGGAGCCCTGTCCATGGAAGGTCTTCCGGCTCTCGCATCTCTTCACGCGGGTCTACCCCGGCGGCGATCAGCTTGTCGACGATCTGCTGGTTGCCCTCATGAGAGAACCAGTCGACCACGCTTGCGGCGATGCGAGGGCCGACCCCGTCAATCGCCGTGAGATCGTCCCCGGTCGCGTCCTGCAATCCCTTAAGTGACCCAAACCGGCCGGCGAGTAGCTCGGCGTTTTCGCCACCGACATGGAGAATGCCAAGGCCGCTCAGCAACCTGCTCAGCGGCTGGCTTTTCGACGCCTCGATGCCGGCCAGAAGGTTGTCGACGCTGATCTCGCCAAGCCTCTCCATCTCGATCAGCTTTTCCCGATGGCCACCCAGCGTATAGAGATCGGCTACATCCCCGACCAGCTTCTCGTTGAACAGGATGACCGCCATCTTCTCGCCCAGTCCCTCGATGTCCATTGAGCCGCGACCCGCAAAATGCTCGATCAGCCGCTGCGACTGCACCGGACAGCGGCCGTTGACGCAGCGCACAACGGCCTCATCCTCGTCGTGCAGCACGGCCTCGCCGCATACCGGGCACATATCGGGCAGGGTGTAATCGTCCCGTGGCGTCTCACCGGGCGCGGGGCCGACGACCTGCGGTATCACGTCTCCGGCGCGCTGGACGATCACGCGCTGCCCGGCGGCGATGCCCTTGCGCCGAATGTCCTGCTCGTTGTGCAGCGACGCCTGGTGGACGACTACGCCGCCAACGTGAACGCCCTCTTCGAAATAGGCGTATGGCGTCAGCGCGCCGGTCCGGCCAACGCTGACGCGGATCTCGTCGAGGATGGCCGTAACCTGCTCAGGGGGGAACTTATACGCCGTTGCCCAGCGCGGCTCCCGTCCGACGAAGCCAAGCCGGTCCTGGTAGCCGATATCGTCGACCTTTATGACCATGCCGTCGATCTGGTAGCCGAGTCCGTCCCTGCCGGACAGCGCATCTGCGTGGGCCTTCTCAACCGCTTCGAGCGAAGCCGCGCTGCGCGTCCAGGGATTGACCTTGAAGCCCCATCGCGTGAGCGCCTCCAGCCGTCCGGAGTGCGTGGACGGGAGTAAATCTCCATCGGCCTCGAACCACCCGATCGAATACATCCAGCCGGCAAGCGGCCGCTTCGCCGTCTCACGGGAGTCGAGCTGCCGAAGGGACCCGGAGGCGGAGTTGCGCGGGTTCATGTAGGGAGGGAGGCCGTTGGCGACGCGCTCTTCGTTGAACGCGTCGAACGCGGTTTTAGGAAAGTAGATCTCGCCCCGCACCTCCAGCCGGGGAGGATAGTCGCCGCCCTCCAGCCTGAGCGGAATCGACTTGATCGTGCGGATATTGGCCGTCACGTCCTCGCCGGTCACGCCGTCGCCGCGGGTTGCGCCGCGGACGAGAACGCCGTCCTCGTACGTCAGGGCGATGGCCAGGCCGTCGATCTTAACCTCGCAGACCATGTCGAAACGGTCGATCTCAAGAAATTCGGTTATGCGCCTGTGCCACGCCGACAGGTCGTCCGGTCCAAAGACATTGCTCAGGCTCAGCAGCGGAACCGTGTGGGTGACCTCCTCAAATCCGGAGGCAGGCGGTGCGCCGATGCGTTGTGTCGGCGAGTCCGGGGTCTGTAGCTCCGAATGCTCCGCCTCCAGAGATTGCAACTCCCGCATGAGCGCGTCGTATTCGGCGTCCGTGATCTCGGGCTGGGACAGAACGTGGTACAGACGTATATGGCGGGATAGCTCAGTGCGTAGCTCTGCCGCGCGATCTCTGGTTTGGCGGGATGTTGCCATTCTGTAGTTCGGATGCCCCCATGATTTCAGGGTGTTTGCGGGGTGATTGCGGGGCGTAACGTGGTGATAGTCCGAGCTTCGGCAGTATAGCAACGCGTCCGGCAGCCCCCGCGCCCGGCCGCGGACGGCCTCCGCGATACCGGCACCGCTAGCCGCCACACATCTATACTCACTCGAATGGCAGACATTCGCCCGTTCAGAGGCATCAGATATAACTCGGAGGTCGCGGGAGACCTTTCGGCCAACCTGTGCCCCACATACGTCCTCTCGGACGCCGAGGTGCGGGAGCTTTACGACGGCTCCGACTACAACGTAATCCGGCTGGAACTGGCTTACGACTGGTCGACCGCGGCGTCGAACGAATCCCGCTACATGCGGTCGGCGCGGACCCGTACAGAGTGGCTGATGGCCGGCGCGCTGAAGCGTGACCCGGAGCCATCGCTCTATGTGGTGGAAGAGGCCTTCACCGAACTCGGAGCCAGCTACCGGCGGATAGGACTCGTCGCCGCCGTTCGGGTAGAGGACTACGAGGCCGGAATCATCCTGCCGCACGAGAAGACCGAGGCCGGGCCGACTGAAGACCGATTTTCACTGCTGCGCTCGACGTGGGCCAACTTCAGCCCACTGATGATGATGTACCGCGACGGCCCGGATGCCCCCGTCGCAACTCTGCTGTGGAAGATCGCGCGCCACGAACCGGACGTCGTCGCCGACCCGCCGGGCCAGCCGGCCGTACGCATGTGGTGCGTGACCGACCCATCGATCATTGGCGCTCTCACCGGCGCTCTGGCCGGGTCGCAGATCTACATCGCGGACGGCCACCATCGGTACGGCGCCGCGATGCGGTTCCG
>JADFHP010000095.1 GCA_022567135.1 Chloroflexota bacterium | reverse complement strand
ATTCTCCGAGTAAGTCCAGATCACCATGTGGCCTACCCGGTCTGCCAGGCCGCCTGCCAGAAGGCAAACTCCTGCCGCACCCCCTCCTCAAACAACTCCCGCATCCGATCCCGCGTCTCGGCATCCGCGTCTTCGGCCAACCTGTCCACAAAACCTCTGAGCCACGCCGTCACCGCCTGGTACTCCGGCGCGTTATACCCCTCGATCCACCGACGATGCAGGGAGCCGTCCGGCGCCAAGCCCGAAGCCAGCGCGCGCCCGATATCGTCGTACCCCCACTGGCACGGCAGCAGCGCCGCCGCGATCTCAGCGATGGACCCTTCGTTCGCCACACGCAGCAGATGGCCCGTATACGCCAGGGTCGCCGGCGATGGCGCGGTGGCTTCCAACTCCTCCAGGCTAATCCCGAAATCGACGCAGAAACTCCTGTGCAACTCCATCTCGGAATTCAACGTCTCGTCAAGCAACGCCGCCCAGCGCCCCATCGACTCCAGATCGGGCGACTTCACCACGCCGAGCGCGAGGACCCGGCAGTAGTCGATCAGAAATAGATAGTCCTGCGCCATGTAATAACGAAACCGCTCCATCGAAAGCGTTCCGTCACCAATCCCCCGCACAGTAGGGTGATCGACATGGGCGCGGTCCCACTCCCCCCGAACCGCCTCCCGCATCTGCTCCGAAAAACTCACTCGGCCTCCACCGTGATCGGCGTGCCGTCGGCAACCGCCTTCAAAACAGTCGAATCACCCTCGATCATCCCAAGAATATTCACCGCGCTCGCAGGCCGTATCTCATCGCCAACACTCATCGGCGTCGGGCCGAAGAAAAGGCAGAGCGCATCGCCCGGCGGCCAGTACCCCACAGCGCCAAGTTCCACCGTCTCCTGAGCAGTCTCGTCCAGATCAGCGTCTATCCCTACGCTGAAATAGATCTCATCACCCCACTTGTTCGCGTTCCCCTGAACAGGCAACGCCTCCCACAATCGATTCGCAGCATCCGTATCATCCAACTCGGCAGACACCACGACATCCCCGGCGCTTATCCTGATCCTGCGCTCAGCCATTCGTCTTTCTCATCTGGAACCTAAAAAGCACCGATACAGGCATCCTGAGCCCCTCTTTATTCGTCGTTCTCGGGCGTCCCCGACCCGAGGATTTCAGCCTGGCGGGCAATACACCCCTGACCCGGCCGCAAACGCCCCATTCCCGAGAAATTCCGGAGACATCTGGCCGAGAAGGCCAGACTAGTCTGGCCGGCTCTTCCATTCCTGGTATATCCGCTCCGTATCCTCATTGAACGGATAGAACAACTTCGGCGACACCTTCTTCCGCTGCGTGTACTCCAGCACCGCCTGCTCCACCTCATCGTGATGAATCGCCTCGTCTACCAACTCAGCGGCAAACTGCGACGGCAGCACAACCACACCCTCGTCATCGCCAAGAATCACATCCCCGGGCCAGACCAGCACACCGCCACAGGCAATTGGCTCATTAACCTGGAACGGCAAAATGTTCGGCTCACCAACCGTCGGAGTACTACCCCCGGCAAACACCGGATAGCCGTACTGAGTCACCTTGTGGCCATCCCGAACCGCGCCATCGGTCACCACGCCGGCAGCGCCCCTGGTCAACACACGCGAAAAGACCACGTCACCCCCCGTCGAGACATTTCCAAGGCCCATCGCATCGCCAACGAACACGTCGCCCGGCCCCATCGCCTCCAACGCCTCCCAGCGCGGCGTCTCGTTGAAGCCCTCGCCATGCGCTCCCGTCGCCACGCGCTCGGCGAGATCAGGGCGAGTGGGCAAATACTGCAGAGTGACCGCCCGGCCAACCAGCCGCCGGCCCGGCGCAAGACTGTGCACGCCCTCCATGTAGACCTTGTTGTAACCACGCTTCAGGAGAAGGCCAAGAATCGTCGCATTCGACACCGGCTGCAACCGCGCCAGCAAATCGTCCGATACTCGCAGCGTTGGCTCAGCCATAAATCGCCCTTCTTCTCATAGCCATCTCATTGCCGGAAATACGCCCGTATCGGGTCGGCGGCCAGTATAGCAACGGCCCTGCGACTAGACTGGTTCTATGTCGGGAATCCCCACAGGGCCAGAAACCCCCGCAAGCAACCTCACAGGCATCATCGTCGCGGGCGGAAGATCGTCCCGCCTGGGCCAGTCCAAACCGCTCACCAGAATAGGCGGCAGGCTCGTGCTCGCCCGCATCGAAAGCGCGCTGCGGCCGATCTGTGATGAGATCATCCTTGTGGTCCGCAAGGGACAAGACGACGACGTTGCCGAGACCGGACTGGCCTTGCGAATGCACATCGTCGAGGACAACTGGCATGACGCGGGCCCGCTGGCAGGGATCGAAGCCGGTTTAGCGGCGACGGCCACGCAACTCGCATTCGCAACAGCCGCCGACCACCCGTTCGTCTCGTCGCAACTCGCCAGAGCGCTCGCAGATGCAGCAGACTGCGTCGACCTGGTCATCCCGCGCATCGCCGACCGCATGCAGCCGCTCCACGCCGTCTACCGCACCTCAGTCCGCGAGTCGATGCGCGCCGACCTCACGGCCGGCCAGTTCTCCCCGCTGCAGTTCATCCGCAAGGCCGACGCCGCCGCCCGCGTCCGGTTCTTCAGCGAAGACGAAGCCCGCCTCCACGACCCGGAACTGCGAAGCTTCACCGACTTCGACACCGAGGCCGACCTCGCAAAAGTCCGCGCCATGCTGCCCCGCCGAGAAGTCATCCGCCCCGACATCAGGCCTGGCGGGGTATAGGGCCGCTAAGGCTAACCGGCCGCGCGGGACGGATGGGGCCCTTCGTCAGGCTCAGGATGCGCAAGTCAGCATCTACAAAATCCCCGAACCGACCGCGGGAGTCCACCCACGACTCGGCCAACAACGTCCCATTCCCGAGAAAGTCCAGAGAATCTGGCTACTCGTAGCGCAACGCCTCAGACGGATATATTCGCGACGCCTGCCGCGCCGGCCAGTACGTCGTCACCATCGCAAAAGACCATGAAATCGCCACGATGACCATCACGTTTATCCACGGCATGTTGAACTTCAGGCCCTCGATCTCTTTGCCGATCTCCTGGACGATGTTGTACGAGATCACCGAGCCAAGCCCGATACCGATCGTAATACCCAGCAGCGCGATCACAGACGACTCGAACAAAAACCCGGCCTGAATCATCCAGCCCTTATATCCGAGCGCACGCATCATCCCGATCGACTGCCTCCGCTCCACCACCGCCCTGAACGAGATCACGCCGAGCGACGCCACACCAACCAGCAGCCCAAGACTCATGAAACCCTGGAACAGCAGATTGAACGCGTCGCCCTGCTGCTGGTTCGTATCGATCAGCGTCTGGGCCGAATCTGCCTCCATGCTGTGGTCCAGGAACACCGTCTCCAGCTTTGCTGCGATCTCCTCTGCCCGCGCAGGTTGCGCCAACCGGAACTGGTAGATCGTGATCGGCACGGGACGGCCCGCTACATCTTCCAGGATGCCGGGCGCTGAAAAGATCGTGGAAATCTGACTACCATCATCGAACGCCTCCCCGCTCACATCGAGCAGGTTGGCGAGATTGTCCATATACGCGATCACCGTGCGTTCAACCACGTTTCCGCGCCCTCCCGGCGCCCGCACCTGCACCGTTATCGCATCTACGTCCTCGTCGCTTTCGTTGGTGATCCCCTCCACCTTGAACTGCTCTGGCTGTGGGCCGTCGAACTGATCCGGCTCCACGATCGCCTGCCCGTTCATCACAGCCAGCGTCGGATCTTCCGCCAGCCGGGCCCAGATCTCACGGTCCGTCGTGCCATACAGAGGGTCGCGATGCGTGAACTCCACCAGGCTCGTGTCCAGATAGATCTCATCGAGACCCCTGATCTGGACTCTCGCGTAACCGATCTCCTCGGCGCCGACCTGCCTCGCCTCGCCTCTGATCTCGCCGGTGCCGGTGATCACCTCGAAATCGGATATCGACAACTCCCGAGAGTTCCCGATATCGGCCGCGACGTCGGAAATCGGAAGATCGCGGCTGATAGTAGCCCTGATGTCGTAGCCTCCGGTTACCCGGTCGGGCTCATCCTCAAGCACGTTTCCGATGGCGTTCAAGATCGCGAACACGATCAGCGTAAAGATCACCAGAGAGAACATCGCGATTGTCAGACCGGTCCGGAATTTGGCTGCCAGCGGATAGGCGATAGAGGTCCTGATAACCGGCTTCATCGAGCCGAATCTCCCCAGGCCCTGTTCGAAAAACCGGCTGACGATATCGGCGTTGTTCATCACCAGCCATACGGCCGAGCCCACCATGAACACACCGGAGAGAATGAACATCTCAATACCGCCGTCCAGCTCGCCCGTGAGCGCCTCAAGCGAATCGAACGGCAACGACCAGAAGATCAGAACCAGCCCTGACGATGCGGATGTGGAGATGCGCCCCGAGACGCCGCGCGACGCGTGCATCGTGCGGCTAAGAAGACCGGCAAACTGGCCGACGCCGATCAGAAAAACAGTCGCGCCGATGCTCCATAGCGGCGTACTCGACGCGCTGACGGCCAGAAGAGCGATCCCCAGCCCAAACACCAGGGCAGGCGCTCCCGTCCGGTTCCACGGCGCGATCAGCTGCCAGGCAGCCACCAGCACCCGCTTGATCCAGATCACCCCGATGAACAGCACAAAGATCAGCAACCACCAGAAGCCGCGCGGCTCGTTGATACCACGGGAACTGCCTGAGACAAGAGTGCCGCCGCTCGTCGCCTGCACAATCGGCGTCACCCGGAATAGCGGCTTCACGACCCACCAGAACCAGATCACGCCAAGAGCGCCGAAAATAGCGAGTATCGGAATACCCGAAATCGCTCCGAGAGCGATGAAGCCCGCGAATGTGACTATCACGTATGCGACGGCGAATCCAACTACCCGCCGATGCCCCCGCTCCTGCCCCCAGCCCCGCGAGATCATCTCCTCGTAGACGATGTGAACCGGCGCCACAAGCGACCAGCCCAACGCGCCAAACCGCCTTCGCAACGGGCGCGGCCGGCTGCCCGCCATCTCCTCCGGCAGACCGCGAATCGCAGTGACGATCGTCAGCTTGCTCACACGGTATGCAGACACCGCGACCGTCGCCAGCGTGAGCAGCACGCCGGCGCAGAACGCCACTACGATCGAACGAGCCTCAAAACTGGCGCGAATCGAGAACGCATTGTCCTCCTCGGAAAATATCGAGTTCAGAATCGTCACCAGCAAAAACGCGGCGATTATCCCCAGTGCTGTGCCGATCAGGCCTGCCAGCAGGGCATATGCCGTGCCCTCGAACGTGAACAGCCGCACCAGATGGCCCCGCTTGGTGCCTATCGCCCGGGCCATCCCCATCTCCTGCTCCCGCGCCGCCGCAAGCAGCACGAACACAAGGAAGATCAGCAGCAGCCCCACGATGATCGAGAACGACCCGAAGATCATGAAGAAGAGAGTGAATATCGTGCCGAAGAACTCGGCCAGTTCCACTAGATTCGCCTTGATGTCTGTGACTCTCAGCAACGGCAGGTCAAGCGCAAGCGGCGCTGCCTGAAATACCAGATCCTCCCGCCCAGCCCGCTCGAGAGCGGCCATCACCCCGATCGCGTTCAGATCATCGGCCATCAGTATCGTGAAACGGTCGCTCCGTTCGGCTTTGCGGAGTTCGCCCGCGATCTCAAGGAGATCGTCGGCCAGGCCTGCCGGCAGATCGGCCGATTCGATACGACCCTCTATGGCAGACGCGATCTCATCTCCACGCAACAATTCGAACAGCTCATCGGCTACCGCGAAGTCCGTGAAGAGAAGCCGCAAATGATCCGTTACTTCATCCGATAGGTCGAGGCCATCCATGACGCCGCCCGCGTTCGATATATCGACACGGTTGACCTGTCCCTCGCGGCCCATGATCTGCTGCATCTGCGCCAGCCTCATCAGCACCCGGGGATTCGTACCCGCCAATCCGCCACGATCAAGAACGTCACGCACCACGAAATCGTGCCTGCCGGTCGGAGTGACGATCACGACGGCATCGCCCGGACCCGCGGCCAGGACATTGGCCGCATCTTTGTTCAGATAGACCTCCGCATCCCCCAGCTCGACCAGCGACACCCGCTGGCCCGAGACCGATTCCAGGTCGCCGAACCCAGCAAGCGACTCCACATCGAAGCCCCGGACGTCCGCCCGGGCCTCCGTGCGTGAAGTCTCGGTGTTGGTTATCGGAAGCGTTTCGACTATCAGCGGAAGAACGCCGTCGACGCGGTCGTCGCCTCGCACCGCATCCCGCACCGCATCCACCTGAGACCCGTCCAGATAGTCGTCTCCCAGGAAGGCAAACGTTGGCGACCTGATCACCTCATCGGTATGGCCCAGCCCGTCCACGACAACAAACGACCTGATCGAGTTGGTCACGGTGTCTCCAACCCCGAGAGACGCCGCGATGATCATCGTGCTCAGCATCAGCCCGATCACGATCAACGACGTCTGGGCAGGCCGGCGCGGAATGTTCCGCAACGCGAGCTTGACGAAAACCCGGTTCCTGAACCCCGAAATCGCTATCCCCAGCAGGACCACCGCAAGCGTGAGTGCCAGACCCACGGCCAGCTCCGTCATGGGGATTACGCCAAATAGTTCGTTCATCTATGAAACTACTTCGAATCCCCGTCACGATTGGTATCGGAGATGATCTCCCCGTCCCGCATCCTGATAATGCGCCGCGCCGACTTCGCAACGTCATCTGAATGGGTCACGAGAACAAAAGTCTGGCCGTTCTCCTTGTTTAGCCGGACGATCAATTCCATGATCTCCCGCTCGTTCTCGGTGTCCAGGTTTCCCGTCGGCTCATCGGCCCACACGATCGCCGGCTCGTTCGCCAGCGCCCTCGCCACGGCCACCCGCTGCCGCTGCCCGCCGGACAGCGCCGCCGGACGACGGTTCGCCCAGTCGACCAGTCCCACGTCGTCCAGCTTCCCCAGGGCAATTTCGGTCGCTTTCTTACTGCTCACCCCGGCTACAAGCAGCGGCAACTCAACGTTTTCCTGCGCGGAAAGAACCGGGAGCAGATTGAAAGTCTGGAACACGAATCCCATCGACCGCGCTCGATACTCACTGAGCTGATCGTCCGTGAGATCCCGCAGCGACTGCCCGTTGATCCGAACGTTGCCCGAATCGATGCTGTCCAGCCCGGACAGGCAGTTCAGCAGCGTCGTCTTCCCACATCCGGACGGCCCCATCACCGCCACGATCTCACCGGATTCCACCTTCACGCTCACGTTTCGCAGAGCGTGAACGGTATCGCTGGCGGAGCGGTATATCTTGTCGATACCCTCCGCCTGAATTATCGGAACGCTATCCAAACTCCACCATCCTTCTCCGCCCCCGCCTCGGATACGCAGCGGGCGCACACCTCGGACCCAATGGGGTCACAGGGATGAAATTCAACCAGTAATTCTAGCCGCGTAAGCCTGACGAAATCGTGAGATCAGGTAAACATTCGAGCGCTCACTTGAGCCGCACAGGCATCCCCGACACCAGCAAATACGCCCGATCACTCCGCTCCGCGACGCGCCGGTTCAACACGCCAAGCACATCCGCATATACGTTCCCAAGACGCGTCGGAGGACTAACACCAGACCCCACCTCGTTCGTCACCACTATCACCGTCGCCGATATCTCATCCAGCGCCCAAAACAGATCAGTCAGGGCGCCATCCGCCGCCTGCTCCGCCGCCGCCCGAAACCCCCGCGTCCTGGCATCGCCCGATGCGAGCAGAATCCCGCTCGCCCACTGCGTCAGATCGTCGATCAGGATCACGTCACTCGCCGCCGCCTGGCGCAACGCCGCCCCCAGATCGGTGCCCGCTTCGATAGTCGCCCACCCCGCCGGCCGCGCCTCCCGATGCGCCGCCACCCGACGCGCCATATCTGCATCGCCCCCGGGGTCGCCCGCAGTCGCCACGAACGTCACAGTGCCGTTCCCGCCCAGGCGCGTTGCCTCCTCCACGGCAAATGAACTCTTCCCCGATCGAACCCCGCCCGTCACGAACACCAACTCCTTAGCCACCGCCTACCGCCCTATCAGCTCGTGTATAAGCGCCATATCCAGGTGCGCCCTGACCCCATCGGCAAGCCGGTCGAGTTCGGCGTCAAGCGAAAACGCGCTCACATCCGGCTCCGGCAGGCCGTGCATCGCCGCCACATTCCCCAGTAGCACTCGCCGTACCTCATCCGAATCGAACAACCCGTGCACATACGTGCCCATCACCCGACCATCACCGCTCACCGCACCCGACCGCACGAGATCGTCGGCATGCCGTAAATAGTGCGCAGGCGCCGGGCACGCCCCCTCAACCGCCCTCGTCTCGCCCATATGGATCTCGTACCCTTCGCCCTCCACCCCCGCCGCTCCAGCAAGAAGTCCCCCGCCGCCGTTCATCTTGAACCGGACCTGGCGCGTCTCCTTGGCTTCCCTGAACACGGTCTCCACCGGCAACAGCCCGAGGCCGCGCTCCACGCTGCCGGCAGACGCTTCGCTGCCCTCCTCGTCGACTATCGACTCCCCCAGCATCTGGTAACCGCCGCACACGCCGATGATCGCGGCTCCGCGCTCCACCGCCGCCGCCACCGCCGCATCAAGCCCGCGCGACCGCATCCACTGCAGATCGCCGATCGTGCTCTTCGTGCCCGGCAGAATCACCAGGTGCGCGCCATCCAACTCATCAGGAGACGTCACATACCTGACCCGCACACCGGGCGTGCGCGCCAGCGGGTCGAAATCGTCGAAATTGCTCACCCGCGGCAACTTGACCACCGCAACGTCCAAGACCCCCTCGCCAACATCGCCCTGAGGGACAGCCGACTCCAGGGCCACCGCATCCTCTTCCGGCACCGCGATATCCGTGAAGTATGGAATCACGCCCACCACCGGCACTCCCGTACGCTCTTCGATCATCTGCGGCAACGGCTCCAGGACCGACCGGTCGCCCCTGAACCGGTTGATTATCAGCCCCTTCACCATCGCCCGCTCCTCCGGCTCCAGCAGCTCCAGCGTCCCCAACATCGACGCGAACACACCGCCCCGGTCTATGTCGCCAACCAGCAGCACCGGCGCGTCCGCGTACATCGCCACACGCATATTCACGATGTCGCCCGACTTGATATTTACCTCCGCCGGACTCCCCGCTCCCTCGATCACGACCACCTCATAGGCGGCCCGCAGCCGGTCCAGCGCCCCTGTCACCGCCTTCCACATCTCCGGCTTCTTCTCGCGCCACTCGCTCGACGGCAACGAGCCAAGAGGCCGGCCGTTCAACACCACCTGCGACCTGTGATCTGCCTCGGGCTTCAACAGCACCGGATTCATCGCCGTCGTGGCCGGGACACCTGCGGCAACAGCCTGCAACGCTTGCGCACGCCCTATCTCGCCACCATCGCGCGTCACGAAGGAGTTGTTCGACATGTTCTGGGCCTTGAACGGCGCCACCCGCAGCCCGTCCTGCAAGAAAATCCGGCACAAAGCCGCGCAGATAACGCTCTTCCCCACGGAAGAGGCCGTTCCCTGGACCATGATCACCGCGCCCATATACGCCCTACTGCGCCCAGCGCGGCTAGCGCGTCGGGCCTGCGGAATTCAGATGGCCTGTCAGGTTCAGGGCAGTCAGCGTCGCAAGACCATCATCCACCCGTACGATGGACACGCTGCCGTTATCAAAGTGGAACCTGCCGATCGCACGAGGCGGAAGACCCAGCAGCGCGACAAGAAGGCCCCTCATGGCGCCTCCATGACCCACTATCACCACATCGCCTTCCTCATCCATCACCTTCGAGTCCGCCATGAACCGCGACCCGCGCCTCACCAGGTTGCCGAACTTCTCGCCGCCCGGCGCCCTGAACTCGGGATCCCAGGCCAGCCTCTCAAGCGCCAACTTCTGCTCCGGCTCGGGCAGGTCGTCAAAACGCTTGCCCTCCCAGGAGCCGTAGTTCACCT
Organism: Chloroflexota bacterium; assembly: GCA_022567135.1. Classification (GTDB taxonomy): domain Bacteria; phylum Chloroflexota; class Dehalococcoidia; order Lucifugimonadales; family Lucifugimonadaceae; genus UBA1151. The sequence continues at coordinate 1,069 of JADFHP010000095.1, read as the reverse complement.
CCCGCAGCGTCTTAGACGTCTCCACCGGGAGGCCCAGCGGCGCTGCAGTGGCCGTGCACCGCATCAGATCGCTCGACCATACACGCAACGGCGAAAAAGCGTCCCTGACATAAGCCGCCGTATGCGCGGCCTGCTCAAGGCCGCGCGCGTTCAACGGCACATCCTGGCATCCCTGCCAGCGCCCCTCCGCATTCCACCCCGTCTCACCGTGACGGATCAATATCAAACGGGTCAGAACAGTTCCCCCTTCATCGAGATGGTCGCCTACATGGTCATCGGCGTGCCAGTATCAGCCCCGCCGCAATCACAGCCCCAACAGCCGCCGCTCCCGCAAACAGGCGCAGCGAACGGTCGATGTCGGGCCCCTCTGCACTGCGGCTTTCCGGCCCCAGCCGGTAGTGCCCCACCTTCTCGACCTCGACCCCCAGCGCACCGGCCGTCGCGCCAATCGGCCAGCCGCCGTTCGGGCTCTCCGTCCGCGAGTGCTGGCGAAGCATCGTCCGGGCTGCCGACCTTGAATCCATCCCCCTCATCGCCGCGGACGCCACCACCGCGCCACCCGCCACCCGTGCGGGAACCCAGTTCGCAGCGTCATCCAGCTTCGCCGCAGCCCTGCCGAAATCGGCCCGATGATCCCGGTACCCCGCCATCGTATCCATCGTGTTGATCGCCCGGTACGCCATCGCCCCCGGCACGCCAAACATCCCGTACGCCAGCATCGGACCCACCGCGCTGTCCGCCACATTCTCGGCTATCGTGCTGATCGCGGCAGACGCAACACCGCTCTCATCCAGCGCCGAAACATCGCGTGACACGATACCCGATAACGACTCCCGCGCGCCCGGCAGATCACCTGCAGCGAGAGCGGCGGCCACTCTCCGCCCCTCTGTCTCCATCGCGCTGATCGCAAAACTGCTCTTCAGCAAAAACGCACCGCCTAAAATCGCAGGAATCGATCCCAGCCTTCCGAGCGCGCCCATCGCGGCCGCAGTCATCCCGAATACGGCCATCGGAATAGCCACCGCCATGACCACCCCGCGCGCTCGGTCTTTCCGCGGATCACCCCGAA
>JADFHP010000094.1 GCA_022567135.1 Chloroflexota bacterium | reverse complement strand
CGCTTCGCCTCCGTCTACGAGGCCCTCCATCAGCACCCGGCCGTCCATGCCGCCGGCGCCGTCGATCCCCAGCAGCCGCAAAACAGTTGGCGCAACGTCGATATTTCCTGACGGAACGTCGGAGCGAACGCCGCTACTGAATGCCGGGCCACGCGCGATCAGCGTGTTGCGCATCTCCGTCCGGCTCATACATCCATGGTCGCCCTGCGGCGGCGGCATGTCTCCGAACGAGGGCGTCAGCACCGAGCTCGTATCATCCGCAGGCGGCGACCAGCGAGTGGACGCCGCCAGGTCGGGGCCGCGCTCGCCGTCTATCCCGGCAAGAGACGCGGGGAGGGCGCCCTCTATGGCCCCCACGCGCTCGGAAGCCAGCACGACACCGCACCAGGGCTGGTCCATCAACCATCCGGCGAGCGCGTCCGCGGCCGTGATGTCGGATTCGGTCACATAGAACAGCGCCGTCCCGCCATTCGGCGCGCCCGCGACTCCGCCCGGCTCGCCCAGTGGAGGGAACCCGGCGGCGCGAAGTTCCGAGTCGATATCGATATTGGCGCTCACGGTGGAGTAGCCGTGGTCGGAGATCACCAGCACGTTCGTATCATCGCGGAGTCCGCCGAGGAGCTGCTCGAATTCCGCATCTGCCGCCCGCAACGCGTCGTTGGCAACTCTGGACGCGACGCCATGCGCGTGCTGCGACTTGTCCGGCTCCGAGTACCAGATCAGGCCGACATCGGATTTGCGCTCGCCGATCACGTATTCGAGGAAGATATCGGTGGCGTGAGTCAGCCTCGCCGTATTCGGAACCGATTCCTCGGGCCACGCGCCGTGCCGCATCTCGAGCATCGGGTACAGCTCGTCGGGCAGGCAGAACTCAGGATGAATCGTCGCGCCACCACTCCTGGCCGCATTCGGCGCATGGCAATAGGCGTTGCCCGATGTGCCTGAGACCACGGCGGCGTAATCCATATCGTGGCCGGCCAGCAGCTCAGCCAGCGTCGGCACGAGGAGCAGCCGCCCACCGATTGCTGCATCGACTTTCCGCAACTCCGGTTCCAGGACGTTCGTTATCGACGCCGGCCTGTAGTCCCGGAACACCATCCGGTTGCCCGCGATGCCGTGGGTAGCCGGGTAGCAGCCGGTCACCAGGCTGGCCGCGTTGAGCCTCGTTACGGTGGGATAAACGGGATGGTGACGCTCGAACCGGATACCATCGTCTGCGAATGCAGAGAGCGCCGGCATCTCAGACCGCGTCACCTGCCACATCTGGAGTCCATCGAAGGCCACGATCACTACTGCGGTCACGACCAACTCCCCCCGAATGTCTGGGGTGCGCCTGGGATTTGCCCGGCAGGCGGCGGCTAAAGCCCCAGCGTTTCCAGTGCCTCATCGCTCAATCCGAAGTGATGAGCGATTTCATGGGCGACGGTCTCCTGGACCTCTCGAACGATTTCCTCCGAAGACGAGCAGACGGCCTCGATGGCCTCCTGAAATATCGTGATCTTGTCCGGCAGATTGAAGCCGTAGTTCTCGCGGGCCGTCAGCGGAACGCCTTCGTACAGGCCCAGCAACAGACTATCCTCAGGGATCCCCTGCTGCGATAGCTGGGCCCGGGTCGGGACCGATTCAACGATGATGTCGACGTTTTCCAGCCTATCCAGAAACTCCTGGGGTAATGAGTCGATCGCGTCGATAACCAACTGCTCGAACTCGTCGCGTGGAAGCCGCTCGGGAATATCTATCTCCAATCTTCAGGATCCCACCTTCAGGAATTAGCCTGTTCCCTGATCTTCTTGATCAGGTCCATATTCTTCTTATCCGGCCCGGTCTTCTCAAATCCGGGGACCTCCAGGTAAAAAGGCACATCCTGGAACGCAGGGTGGGAAAGTATCACGGCGAAGCCATCGACGCCTATCTCGCCCTCGCCGATGTTCTCGTGCCGATCGACCGCCGAGCCGAGGGCTGTTTTCGAGTCGTTTGCATGCACTGCTGATATCAGATCGAGGCCAATCTCGCGGTCGAACTCCAACATCGCGTCTTCCAGTCCGGCGCCGGTGGAAACGTCGTACCCGGCGGCAAACGCGTGCTGTGTGTCGAAACAGACCCGGATCCTGGGATGGTCTATCGCCTTCACCAGCCTCCCAAGCTCATCGAACTTCGAGCCGATGTGATCCCCCATTCCCGCGCTATTCTCCAGGGCCAGCCAGGGCGTCCCCGGCGCGGCGGTGAGAATTCGGTGAACGGCGTCTACGAACTGCTTCTCGACAGCGTCATAACCCCGGCCTTTATGGCTTGCGGGGTGGAACAGAACCCCATCAACGCCTGCGGCCTCAGCTAGCTGGAGATAGTTGGTAAGAGACTCGATGCTGCGCTCTACCAGAGCCTCATCTTCCGAGGCGAGCGCCGCCAGGTAGATTCCGTGGAACACCGTGGGTCCAAGATTCGCCTCTGCCGCCGCCTTATTGAACTTTTCGATATTGGCTTCGGGCACCATCTTGTACCGCCACATCCGCGGCGAAGACGGGAAGATTTGCACCGCCTCTGCGCCGATCTCCACGGCGCGGCCAACCGCGTTCTCAATGCCGCCGGCAGCGGATACGTGAGCGCCTAAATGCATTGCCGTCCCCCCGAACAGATCCCCGTATCAGCGATGCTCTTGCAACCACGCGCCACTCCGTGGCATAGCGGGGTGCAGCTGGATCAGCAGCCTCTCTAAGCTCTGTCTGCGGACGCGCCGCCACCCCTACCCCAGAACTTCAGCCGCCTGTAATCGCCATTGTCCCACGCCACCAGCAACTGGGCGGCCAGGAACACGGAGCTATACGTTCCGATGATGACGCCGGAGAGTAGCACGATCAGGAAGTCGCGAAGCGTTTCTCCGCCGAAGAGAAGCATGGCGACGATCGTCATCGCGGTAGTGATTGACGTGCTTATGGATCGCGCCATGCTCTCGTTGATAGAGATGTTCACGGATGTTGCGAATGGACGGCTTGGCGCGAGCGATACGTTTTCCCTGATCCTGTCGAAGATCACGATCGTATCGTGCACCGAGTAGCCAATGACCGTCAGGATGCCCACGACGAAGATGGCGTTCACTTCCGCGTCGATCACCTGCCCGAGGATCGCGAACAGCCCCAGCACGATGAACACGTCATGGCCGAGCGCCACGATGGCGGCGATCGCGTAGCGATACGACTTCGGGATGTTGCGGAAGGCGTACATCACATAGAGCATCACAAACCCTGCGGCCACCAGGACTGCGATGATCGCGTTCCTGACCGTATTGGCGGCTACAGAGCTGCCCACGGACGTCACGCTGGGAATCCTGTAGTCGGTGCCAATCCGCTCGTTGATCTCGGCCTTGATCTCATCGATTCCGATCTGGCCGAGATCCCTGGTACGGACGAAGAATTCGCCATCCCCGGACTTCTGGATGATGGCATCGCCGTGCCCGGCAGAAGTGAGCGCTCTACGGACGTCCTCTGTTTGCACGTCGGTCTCAAACGCGAGATCGAAGCTCGTGCCGGAAGTGAAATCGATGCCCAGGTTGAGGCGGGGCGGCGTCGCCAGCGCGATGAGCGCGATTGCCACGAGGACCGCGGACAGGGACAGGAACCAGTAGCGCTTTGAGACTATGTTCATGTTCTCAGTCTCCCGCCTGCGCCGCCTGCTCAGTGCGCGTCGCCCTTTCCGCTCCGACTTCACCCACAGGCACCCAGAGCGTAAGGCGATTACCCAGCGGTGTGCTGGCGAGCGTCCTGCTGATAACCCGGCTGGCAAAGTAGGCAGTGAACATGCTCACCAGTGTCCCGATGCCCAGCGTCAGGGCGAAACCCTGCATGACGCTCGTGCCCAGCCTATCGCCGAACCAGAAGAGCACAACGCTCGTGATGAGCGTAGCGACGTTACTGTCCCTGATAGATGGCCAGGCCCTCGCGAAGCCCTCATTAATTGCGGCAAACAGGGTCCGGCCGGCGCGCAACTCTTCTTTCGTGCGCTCTGAAATCAGGATATTGGCGTCCACCGCAGTACCAATCGTCAGAATCAACGCTGCAATACCCGAGAGCGTGAGCGTTACTGGCGCAATCTTGAAGATGGCCAGCACGATGGAGGCGTAGAGAATCAGAGCCAGGGCGGCGACGACTCCCGGCCCCCTGTAGTAGATGATCATGTAGACCAGGACGAGCGCCAGGCCTATGGCACCGGCAATCACGCTCTTGCGCAGCGTGTCACCGCCAAGCGTGGCGTCCACGTTCCGCTCCTGCGTCAGCGTCAGGTCCACGGGAAGCGCTCCCGACTTTAGCTGAATCGCTATCGTGCGGGTTCGCTCGGGCGTGAAGTCAGGCCCCTGGATGAATGCCCGGCCGCCGGAAATACCCTGCTGCGCGGACGGCGCCACCAGCTCCTTGCCGTCCAGATAGATGGCGAGGAGACCGCGGGTGCGGGCAATTCGGTCGGTGACCTCGAAGAACTCGTCAGAGCCTTCGCCATCAAAGACGATGTTGACCACCGGCCGCGGAATGCCGGGCTGGGTGCCTGCGAAGGCATCTTCAAGGTTGGCGCCTGTCAGTGGAAGAACCGTTTCGCTGAAGTAGTTCGGGTTGCTGCAGCGCTCCAGCAGCCATTCATCTAAAGACAGGCCGTCCGGCGGCCAATCGGTGCCATCTCCGGGGTCCAGGAACGGGCCGCAGGTGCGCTCGCGGAACTCGAGTTGGGCCGTCTCGCCGATCAGTTGTTTGGCCTGCTGAACGCCGCCGCCAACCGTGTACGCCACGATCTGGCCTGTCAGCGCATAGATCAGCGGCGGGCCGAACCGCTCGTTGAACAGCTTTCGCAGGCGTGTTGCTTCACCCTCTGTCACGTTGCCATCCGCATCCACGGCATCGTCAACCGGGTTCGTAAGCAAGACGCTGAACGATCTGGTGCCCACTTCCGATACCCGCGCATCACCACGGTCGATCTGGTTGAGCAGCTCGTTGATCCCGCCGACCGTGGGCTCCGCGAACACAGGCGTCGAGGTGCCCGAAGGCGCGCTGTAAATGACGCGAAGAGTTGCCGGGAAACGCTCGCCGAGCTGAACTCTGATCTGATCGGCCTCCGACTCTTCCAGAACACCGCCATCACGGTCCAGCCGCTGGCCTCGCAGCTCGTCCATGTTTACGATCAGCAGTTCGGCGCCGGAATCATCGACATCCGATCTCACAGACGCCTCAGGGTGGCCCAGTTCGCCACGGAAGAATTCCTCCAGATCGTCTTGTGTGACGGCATTGCCGGCGAATCCAACACTGACTGAGGCGCCCGAAAGTCCGGGGATCTGGATGAGGACCCGGTCTGGAGGAGTGCCGAGAAGTTGGACCGTAGGCTCGCTCAGACCGAACTGGTTCACGCGGTTATTGATCGTCTGCCGGACGACTTCCATCTCGTCGGCGGTCGGGGCTTCACCGGTGTCTTTAGACGCCTGATAGACGAGATGAGTCCCGCCCTGCAGGTCCAACCCCAGTGTGAGGCCAAGGAGGCTATCGTCATTCCCGCGCTCAAATGACCTGCCGAAAATATTGATGTCGATCGTCGGGATGGCGATGAAAACGATGGAGACGACCAGAATGACGCCTATGAAGATCAGCCCTCGAGCCTGTCTTCTCATTCAGTCGGTTCTCCCGCGTCTGGATTCGGACCGCGAAATTTCGCTTCGCAGCATCTTTATCGCTTCATCTTGAGTCTGGATGCGCCCGGTGGCCTCTGCTTCCCGAAGGAGACCCAGCAGGCGGCCGATGAGCGGCCCCGGCCGGAGGCCGAAATGGCGCTGGAGTTGATTTCCATTCAGTAATAGCGACGCCTTCGAATCCTCAGGCTCGAAGGCAGGATTGAGTATAACATCCGCCACCCGGCAAAAACCCTGCCAATCCTCCGCTTCCAGTCGCGGCCCGCGCGCCGCCAGATAGTCGGACAGACTAAGAAATACCGTGTCCTTCGCACTGTTGCCAAGATCACGGTAATACCGAAACACGGCTCTTCTGCTCGGTAACTCCCGCCCGGAGCTTATCTGCCCCGGCCTCAGGTGCTCCTGCACCATCAGGGATACGTGGTCCACCACCCTTCGGCTGCATCGCAGCCGCCCAAGTACCTCCCGGACTATCTCGCCGCCCCGCTCCCCGTGGCCCAGAAAACGCGTTCGGCCATCCTCGTCAAGCGACTTCGTCTCAGGCTTGGCAATATCGTGCAGCAACGCCGCCATCTTGAGGAGCGTCGAGCGCTTCTGGCCGTCGCCCACCGTCTCATCGAAGTACGCGTCGAACTCCTCCCGCCACGGCAATGGCGCGAGATCAGCGCAGGCCCGCCTCCGGTCGCCATCGAGAATCGCATCGGCCTTCCCCACCGTCCGTACACAATGCTCGAAGACGTCCCAGTAGTGATGGTTCGGCGGCTGCTCGACTCCTCTCGCGGCATCAAGCTCGGGAAAAACCGCGGACAACGCTCCTGTCCGGTCCATGATTTTGACGGCCTTCATCGCATCCCGCGAGCCGAAGATCGCGTAGATCTCTTCCCGGACCCTCTCGGCACTGACTCCGGTAAGCCGCGGCGCGGCAAGTTGCACTGCGTCTTCCGTATCGGGCTCCAGTTCCAGCCCGAATCGCGTGGCGAACCGGGCCGCCCGAAGTACCCGCACAGGGTCGGCCGCAACGTTCCCCGGCACCGTCTCCCTGAGCGTTTTCCGCTCCAGATCCTTTGTGCCGCCAAACGGATCTATCAGGCGGTCGGCAAAGTCGTTTCCCGGCCAGGCGGCCACGGGCACGGCCATGCTGTTGATCGTAAAGTCCCGCCGGGAAAGATCGGCCGCCAGGTCGCCCCCGTGGCTGGTCAGGTCCAGCCATATGGGCGATGCATCGTCCGGGCTCGAATAGACCAACCTCACGTGGCCGCGAATGTCGTCCATCACTACCCGGCGCGCTCCGGTCTCCGCGGCAAGAGCCTCCGATGCCTCCTCAGCCGGAACAGACAGAACAGCGTCCACATCATCCGGGACTACTCCGGCAACGCGATCTCTCACCGCTCCGCCGACCACGTACGCGTCGGGATCAATCCGCGATAGGGCGGCCAAAAGCGCATGAAGCTCTGCCTGCTCTTCACCCATCTTTTGATGCCGGCACGGCCGGCTACTCGCCGCTCAGAAGGGCTTGCATCCGCCGGAGTTCGCCGTCCATCTGGTCCAGGTCGGCCTGTTGATAGATAGACAGGTCCGCATACACAAGCGGCTCGGCCGCTTCGTCCTCTTCGTGTTCTGGGTCTTCTGAGCCTTCCTGGCCTTCTCGGTCGTCGTCCATCTCGTCGTGTTCCGAATCGGACGACCCGCTGGCCGCCGCCGCCCGCAGCGCATCCCGCTCTACCTCGCCAAGGACCCTATCGTGGCCCGCTTCGTGCTCGAAATCTATGTCTCCATGCTCATGGCTGCCGTTCTGGAGCTCAGGCGGCTCCTCGCCGGCCTTCCAGAGATCGATGTGGGCCTGCAGATGATCCGTAAAAACGATGCCGTTGAGATGGTCGACCTCATGCTCGATGACCTGAGCCAGCAGCTCCGTTGCATCGGCGATCTCATACTCCGCGCCGTCAGAATCCAGCGCTTCCGCCGTGATCGATACCGCCCGCGTCACCATCCCGTACCAGCCGGGGACGCTCAGGCAGCCCTCGCGCACCCGTCGCTCTCCGTCTCTCGAAGTGATCTCCGGGTTGATCATCACCAGCGGCTCGGTCTCCGGGATCTGTATGGTCACGACGCGTCGAAGCACCCCCACCTGCGGAGCTGCGAGCCCCACACCGTAGCCGGCCTGCATCGTCTCGATCATGTCCGCCGCAAGCTTCTGAATTGCCGCGTCAATCGCCTTGACGCGGCGCGCCTTTTTGCGGAGCAGCGGATCGGGCAAAACCCGAACCGGAAGTATCGCCATCGGTTGAAAATCCCCAGGCCCGCAGGACTCTGTTTAGCCTATCTGGATTATATCGGTGGCGAGTTCGCCCTGAGTCCAACCGGGAATCGGCTATGTGACGGAAATGGGATCCACGTCAACCGTCCAGCCGGGGGGGATAGACATCCCCTCCAGCAGGCGGGCCGGCTCGCTCCCCTTTATCGCGATGTGCCAGCGGGTCACTCCTCGCACCCGGGTGGGGAAAGACGGAGACGGCCCCAACACCTCGGCCGAATCGAGGCCCAGCGCTTCGTTCTCATGCCTGAGCGCATCTGCCAGCTCGAACGCCGAATCACGCGCGGCCTGCGCGTCAGGATCGCCGAATGCCAGCTTTATGATCCGAGTGAACGGCGGATTTGCGTGCCGGCGCCGGAGTTCGATCTCGGTCCGGTAGAACGCCTCGAAATCCTGTGCCGCGGCCGCCCTCACCGCATAATGCTCCGGCTGATACGTCTGGATGATCGCCCGGCCGGGCGCGCTGCCACGTCCGGCTCTGCCTGCGACCTGCGTCAGGATCTGGAATGCCCTCTCCCCGGCGCGAAAATCCGGTATCGACAGGCCAGTATCCGCTGACACGACGCCGACCAGCGTCACGGACGGGATATCCAGCCCCTTCGCCAGCATCTGCGTTCCCACGAGCACCCGCGCGCCGCCATGAAGAAACTCCTCGAGAATGGCCGAGTGCGCCCGGGCGGTGCGGGCAACGTCCCTGTCCCACCTCAGCACGCCCGCGCTGGGAAAGAGGCGTTCGACCTCATCGACCACACCCTGCGTGCCGGAGCCCGACGGAAGCAGCCGTCGCTCGCTGCAGATCGGGCACGCGTTGGTATACCTGATCCTGCGACTGCAGTAGTGGCAGGCCAGCGTCGCCGGTTCGTCGCCTGACTCCGCGCGATGCAAGACGAGCGCCGTGTCGCAGCGGCTGCAGCGCCGGACATGTCCGCAGCTCCGGCACTGGACGTGTGACGCCGCGCCGCGTCTATTGAGAAACAGGATCACCCGTCCACCGGCGTCCAGAGATTTTCCGATGCCGTCCGCAAGGGACCGGCTAAAGAGATTCGCGTTGCCCGCCCGCAGCTCCTCCCGCATGTCGATCACCGTCACCGACGACCGATCGGCGGCAATTACCGGGCCGGAAGCCGGGCTGTCGGACGAGATTCTGTCGGGCAGGCGCAGCAGTTGGTACTCCCCGCGCTCGGCGCGCCGATACGTCTCGACATCGGGTGTCGCGCTCCCCGCAACGACCACCGCCCCGGTCAGTTCCGCAAGCCTTTCGGCGACGGCCCTTGAGTGATATCGCGGCGCTGTGTCATGCTGCTTGTAGGTCCACTCGTGCTCCTCATCGATCACCACCAGGCCCACGTTCTTCCCGAAGTTACCCCCGACGTTGCCAAGCGGCGCGAAGATCGCGCTCCTGGAGCCCAGGACTATGCGGTAATCGCCGCGATGAACACCCCACCACTGGTCGAACCGCTCGCCGGGGCTGAGGCCGGAGTGCAGCAACGCGACTCGCCCTCCGAAGCGGCCGCCAAAGCGATCGAGGAGCTGCGGGGTGAGGGCGATCTCCGGCACCAGCACGATGACACTCCGGCCGCCCCTGAGACAGGCGTCCGCGGCCTGCATGTACACCTCTGTCTTCCCGCTGCCGGTCACCCCGTAAAGCAGAAATCTTGACGCCGCTCCGGACGCAGGCCGGTCGAGCGCGGCGACGATTCGGTCGATGGCGACCTGCTGGTCGCGAGTCGGTTTCAGCGGAATCGAGGGCTCGAACGTTCTGCCGCTGAGGGGATCGCGATCGACGCGGCGCTTCTCTATCTGCAGTATCCCGGCCCTGGTAAGACCCTGCACCGCGCTCTGCCCGAATCTCCCGGTCAGCTCCGGCCGCGCCACTCCGTCGGGTGATTCCGCGAGGAGGCGCAGGAGGTCGCCACGGCGCTCCGAGCGCTGACTGTCGGCGGCCTCAATCGCCTCCGCCGGGCTCACCGCAAGAGTGACAAAGTTGCGATGGACGGCCGACAGCCTTGGCCGCTCCCAGACGGTCTCCGCCCGAAGGTAGCCGCGGCGCACCAGCCTGTCGACCACCGCAGAGCCTCCGCGCCCGAGCCGCCGGCCGAGCTGGTCGCGCCGCAGCCGCCCGGTGTTTTCGGCGACGGTCATGGCGCGCCGTTCCCGCTGGCTCAATCCGTCCATCGACCGGCCAGATTCCGGAACGGAGACAAACGTCCGCAGAGTATCTGCGAAGCCGGGGGGCAGCATCAGCGAAGCGGCCAGAAATAGTCCGCTGCGGTAGTACTCGGACACCCAGCGCGCCAGCTCGATCTGGTGCCCCGAAATCAGCGGGATAGGATTGAGCAGCCGGTCGATAGGCCGCGTCTCCTCGAACTCCGACGAGTCGGCGAGGGCGAAGACGATGCCCCTGCGAATGCGCGAGCCGAACGGAACCCAGACCGCATGGCCGGGCTCGACGGCCAGCCCATCCGGGACGGCATAGGTGTAGGTGTTGCTGCTGGCGCCGGGCACGTCGACGGCAACTTCCGCGTAGCTCACCCACCCAGCCTAGCGCGTATCCTCAGCAGCCGGAACAGTCAGGTTGCGGGTAGACGATACGCCCACGTCACGGCGGGGCCGTGTGGAATCGTTACGCCAGAGTAACGCAGGATAGCGCGGGCTAGAGCGCTTACCGGCGTTCTTTGATGCGGGCCTTCTTGCCCGTCAGACCCCTGAGGTAGTAGAGGCGCGCCCGGCGGACCTTGCCGCGACGGGTCACCTCGACGGAATCGATCAGAGGCGAGTTGAGCAGAAACGTCCGCTCAACGCCGATACCGTAGGAGACGCGGCGGACGGTGAAGGTGTAGCCGTTGCGCGGCGTGTGGCTCTTCTGGTGTGAGCCCTTGATCACCGTGCCCTGAAAGGCCTGGATCCGCTCTCGGTCTCCCTCGCGAATCTTCACGTTCACCTTGACCGTGTCGCCCGGCCGAAACTCTTGAATCGCTTCGTTGGGGGCGGCGGGCATTAGCGATGCGGCATCCATCTCAACTGTTCCTGTTCGTGTCTGTACTGTCGGTTTTCATTACTGGCGCGCGGGCGCGCTCGCCGTGCGCCCGGATCACTGTGGAGCACGCAGCTCCGTCCACGCCCTCGTGCCCTCGATTGCGCGTGCGGCTTCGTCGACCGCCCGGAACCCGGGCGACGCGATCCATGCCTCGGCTGCCTCCCTCGATGCCCAGCGCGAGGTAAGCAGCAGCGAGCGTCGCGAGATCCA
>JADFHP010000093.1 GCA_022567135.1 Chloroflexota bacterium | reverse complement strand
GTCAGGGCGTTGCACAGGGGCAACGTGCGATTCGGCCCGGCCCAGCTCGAAGCCGGGGATCTTTTCGGCCTGTTTCGCTCTCGTATGGAGGTCCGTTCCGACGAGACCATCATCATCTATCCGAACATCGTCCCGGTGGACGATATCCAATTTCTGTCGGCGCGGCCCCAGGGAGACGTGTTAAGCAGAATCCGACTTGCCGAAGACCTGAACCGGCCATCGGGCCTGCGGGAATATGTGCCGGGAGATCCGATCAGGCGCATCGATTGGAAGGTCACGGCCCGGCTGGGGCAGCCGCACGTCAGGACGTACGACTATACGGTGGATCAGTACCTTGTGATACTGCTCGATGCCGCGACGACGGTGAGTCCGTGGGAGGGGTTTCGCACGCCGATGCTGGAACGCGGGGTGACGGCAGCCGCCTCACTCGCGGCCCGCGCCGATGAACTGGGATACCGCATCGGTCTGATAAGTAACGGCATGCCGCTTGCGGGTGAAGGGCAGATGGTCATCGCACCGGGCGCGGATCCCAGGCAGCTACTGATATTGCTCGAGGCTCTGGCGATGGTCCGGCCGATTGCCATCGACCCTCTATCGAAGGTAATCGGCGCTTCTCCCAGGGCAATCCCGTTTGGCTCGACGATCCTTGCCGTCTCTTCGATCTTTCCTGACAGCCTGCTCAATGAACTGGACCGGCTGTCCGGGCGCGGGCATCCCATCATGGCGCTATACGTTGGCGATGCTGAGCCACCCCGCTCCGGGGGGCGTTTTCAGATAACGAGCGAGGGTGAGCGTTTTGACGTGCCCTATCTGGAAGCCGAGGAGGCCCCCTGGTGGGATGATTGACCGCACGCGGATTCTCTACTCCTCTCTCGCCATAGCCGACTCGGCCTGGCTGTTTGCGGTGACGTCAATAGTGGGCGTCATCATTGGCCAGGGTGGGTCTCCAATACCCTGGCTCGTGCTTCTTGGGGTGCTGGCCCTCTCCATGGCGGTTACGTGGGTGGCGGGCGGAGTCGGGGGCGACTTCATCACGCTGGCGCTTCTACAGGGCGGCGTCGGCCTCACAGTCGTTTACGGCGCAGTCGCGCTGCGGTCTACCGAAGGCTCGCCGGGCTTCGATGGCTTCTGGTTCGGCAGGATGCTGCTTGGGGAGTTTGGCAGCGAAGAAAATCTGGCCGTCATCGTTACCTTCGTGATCGCCATCGCGATCTGGATGCGCGGCGTTCGGTTCATCATCTTGAGCGAGCCGTGGGAGACGCTGCACAGATCTTTCCGGCTCGGGGTTGCGGCCATCGCCGTTGCGTTGATCGTTCAGCTTGCCCGTGACGAGGCGACCGGCGTGGTGCTGATCATATTCCCGTTCTTCGCGGCCTCGCTGGGCGGCATGTCGGTCGGCCGTCTGGCGCAGGGTGGCGCGTGGGGGTCTGCTCAGCGCATCTGGGGGAGGGTAATAGCCTTCAGCGTGGGCGCCGTTCTGGCCGTCGGGGTGGTTCTCGGGGCGCTGGGCGCGGCGTATGGCAGTGGTCCTCTTGGCCTTTTCATGGATGGCGCTGGCGCGGTCCGAGACGCCGCTTTCAAAGTGTTAGAGGTGATCTTGACGCCGCCACTGACCGCGCTTTTCTGGTTCATACAGTGGCTTCAGGACCGATTCAACCCGGAGGAGCCGCGCGGCCAGTTGTTTGAGAACCTGGAAGCGGTAGAGGTGGAGCGGGAGACTGGCGGTGGAGTGGCGGAAGTTGCCGGCGACTCTCTGATTGACAACATCATTCAGGTTCTCGTGTGGCCCATCGGCTTCATCCTGCTGCTGGTCGTGTTTTGGATCCTGATCAAGAGCTTCCAGCGGATCCGCGCCAAGAAGGAAGAGGAGCCGGACGCCGATCGGGAGTCGATTCGCGGCGATGCCGACGCGAGGGCGGATCTCGCGAACTTGTTTGGACGGCTGCTCCCCGATTTTCTGAAGCGCGGCGGGGATAAAGAACCGGGACTCCGCTTCCCGGAAGGGGAGCCGGGCATATCCGAGGTTTTCCAGCTCTATTTCCGTTATCTGGGCGCGGGTATGAGGCGCGGTGCGGCGCTTGAGTCGCACATGACTCCGGCCGAGTTGTCCGGAAGATTACAGGCGGCATTGCCGGGCGCACCGGTGGAGCAGATTACGCGCCGTTTCGAGGCCGCGTGTTACGGGCACGAGCCGACCGGCAGCGAGCTGCTGGGCCGTCTGGAAGCGGGCCTTGTCAGTGTCGAGGACGATTCGAACGAAAGTAGGCCGGGCGGCTGATGCGGCTCATTCCTGAACTAAGAGATCGTTAAACCTCTCGCGCTCGAAGCGCGGCTCTGGTTCCGGTAGCACGATTACACGAACCAGGTTGGTGTTCCCGGAGGCGCCTATCGGCATTCCGGCTACCAGGATGACCGAGTCGCCCTCATTCGCATAACCGGTCTCAAGCGCGATGCGCGAGCCCTCGTGGAACATCCATTGTATTGACGAGAAGGCGGGAACTTCGATCGGAATGATGCCCCAGCGCAGCGAGAGCCGGCGTCCGGCGGACGGGTCGCGGTAGAGTGCCAGGATGGGGGCCGCCGGGCGGAATGACGATACACGCGCCGCAGTTCTGCCGCTTTCCGTGAATGCGATGATCGCCTTCGAGCCCTGATCGGCGGCCGTCCAGCATGCCGTATATGCCATTGCTCTGTCGATCGACTTTTCGAGCGCCTCCCATCGTGACTCAAGCGCGTGTCGGTCGATCGACTTTTCGGCTTCTATGGCTGCTTCCGCCATCACCTTGACGGCCTCGACCGGGTGTTTTCCGATCGATGTCTCTGCAGAGAGCATGATGGCGTCCGAGCCATCGACCACCGCGTTGTAGATATCCGTGATCTCCGCCCTTGTCGGCGTTGGCGAGACGATCATCGACTCGAGCATCTGTGTTGCCGTGATGACCACTTTGCCCACTTCGTTCGCTTTGCGAATGATCAGCTTCTGGGCGCCGGGCACTTGCGCCAGCGGCAGTTCGACGCCAAGATCGCCCCTGGCAACCATCACTCCGTCCGTCGCTTCGATGATCTCTTCGAGGTTGTCCAGGCCTTCTCTGAGTTCGATTTTTGCGATCAGTTGCGTACCCGAACTGCGATCGTCGACGAAGGAACGAGCCGCTCTAATATCTTCCGCCGACCTGATATAGGAGAGGCCGATGAAATCGACCTTTTCGTTGATGGCAAACTCCAGCGCGTTTTCAGTGTCCTCCGTCAGGTATGGCAGGGTTGAAGTTCGAGCCGGCACCGCCACTGCCTTACGCGATTCCATGAAGCCGCCGATGGCGACGGTACATTCGATCGCCGGGCCTGAGACCGCAGTTGCCACCAGTCTGATCGCGCCGTCGTTCACGAGAATGTCATCGCCGACGCGTACGTCTCGATGCAGACCGGCGGGATGAACAGGGACAGAGCCGGATGCGCCTGCGGTGTCGTCCCCGTTCAAGAAAACTGTCTGGCTCTCAACTATGTCGATGCCGCCTCCGGGGATCTGGCCCAGCCGATATTTTGGGCCCGGAAGATCGGCGAGTATGCCTACTGGAATGCCCATTGAGCCGGACACGTCTCGGACGGTCTCAATGCACCGGCGATGGGAATCCAGCGTCGCGTGGGAGGTGTTGATGCGTGCGACGGACATGCCGGCCTCGATCAGTTGCCTGATCGAATCTGCCGATTCCGTGCTGGGGCCGAGTGTGCATACGATTCTGCTGCGCGGGCGCGCCCTTACGCAATCTGGAAGGTTGACTGTCAAAGATCCCCCTGTTTTCGTCCGGGGCCGGAAAATGTCTTCGACGCAGTGACGCGGCGGTTCGACTAATGTAACCCCATCGCAGCGCCAATGTAACGCCGGTGAACCCGCGCGGCAAACGGTGATGCCGTCCCCGCAGCGGGAATCCCGGGCCACCTGGCTTTCGCGGTTCGTTGACGCTCCTAATAGCCGCGGCTAGACTTTGAGTATCTTCCCAGTCGCAATTCATACACCTCTTTCGGCGGTTTTATAACTTTGAATTCAGCCAAATCCCTTCTCGAGGTCCAGGAAATTGATCAAAGGCTTGCGAAAAGCCGGGCCGAGTATCGGAAGATCGCCGATCTACTGAAAGCGAAAGGCGATCTGAAGAAGTTGAGAAGCGACTATGAGGCGTCTCGTTTACGGGTTCTTGAAACCCGTCTTGAGCACGGCAAACTCGAAGCTGAGGGCGCATCCTTGAAGGAGAAGATAGAGGGGATTGAGACCCGGCTTTACGGCGGCGCGATCACGAATCTTCGTGAACTGACGGCGCTGGAAGAGGAGCACAACATAACGAAGCGCAGCCTGGCCGCCGCAGAGGAAGCCGTAACGCCTGCGCAACTGGCATCCGACGACGCCGCGCTTCGGCACGACGATTTGCAGGATACCCTGGCCGCGTCGGAAAAACAGTGGAAGACCGAGGCGTCTGAGCACCGCAAGAGGGCGCAGACCGTCTCCGCAGAGTGCACTACCCTGGAGAGCGAGCGCAACTCGTTTGCCTCCGATATCGATGCGAACGATCTCAGCCTCTACAGATCGTTGCTGCCTCGCAAGTCCGGCGTCGCGGTTGCCAGAGTGGAACGCGGCATATGCCAGGGGTGCCGGATAAAGCTGCCGATGCGAGAGATAGCCAGGTTGAAGAATTCCGATATCCTGGTCCTGTGCAGCAGTTGCGGGCGCATCCTGCTGGCGAGCTGATCCTTGCGGGCTGTCGGTTACTACAACCCTCAGCCGTCCAACGCCGCCCCTGACCACTCCGCTCAGGAAGATCCTCTGGCCGCGATCAAGCGGTATTGCGTCGAGGAGTTGCATCAACTGGTCACCGTCGTCCCGCCCGAGGGGGCTTTGGACGCGTCCCCGGACGCGTCCGGCAACTGGGGCGGGTATTCAAAGCTTGTAGAGCTGTTCACCGGGCCTGATGGCCGGCCGGCGCTGGTAGTGATCCCGGACTCGTCGCACCTTGCGGCAGACCTGGAACAGCTGGTGCGGCGAGTTATCGAGATCGAAGCGATTGGCGGGACTATACGGTGCGCGGACGTGGACGCCCCGGACCCGCTTCAGGATGGCCTTTCCCGTCTCGCGCTGCCCGGTCGGGCGCCGGAGCGGCAGCGGCGAATCCGCGAGGCGATACTATCCAAGGCCATTCGAGGCGAGGCGCTCGGCAGATTGCCATTCGGCTACCGGGCGGGCGCAGACGGAATGCCGGCGCCGGTGCCGGGTGAGGCCGAGATCGTCGCCCATATTTTCGACTGGTATCTCGGCGAGCCCGAGGCTAATCAGGGGGCCGATGGGGATGAGCCAGGGGACCAGTTAGGGGATGGCTCTGGCGGAATCGGTTTCCGCCGCATTGCGGCACGGCTGAACGAGCAGGGCGTCATGACGCGGTCCGGCAATCGCTGGAGCCCGGTCGCAGTTGCCGGCCTGCTTAGAAACCGTGCGTATATCGGTACCTACTCCCGCCAGGGAATCCGGCTGGTAACGAACCATCCCCCACTGGTGGACAGGGCGGTCTTCAACCGGGCCCAGGAAGTTCTCAGGACTCGCCAGCCAAGCCGCCGCTCGCCAAAGTCATCGCGCTTCAGGCT
Source organism: Chloroflexota bacterium (assembly GCA_022567135.1). GTDB lineage: Bacteria > Chloroflexota > Dehalococcoidia > Lucifugimonadales > Lucifugimonadaceae > UBA1151. The sequence goes on along the minus strand of JADFHP010000093.1, from coordinate 5,631 downwards.
CCGCGGCCTCCTCAGGTGCGCCCAGTGTGGCAGCGGAGTGCACGGGGTAACCCGGGCGCGGCGATGGACCCGGGCCGACGGAACGGAGGTGGCGCGCGACTATCTCTACTATGAGTGTCCAGCGAGACCTCCTCGTTCGGATAAGCCGTCAAACCACGCGGCATGGCGCGCTGAAGATCTGGAAGCCGCGGTGATGGGAGAACTTGAAAAGCTGCCACCGGCAGTGCCCAGAAGCTCTTCTCGTACGATCACTGGCGAAGACCCGGCGCCGGCACGGCTGCGCGCTCTGGAACGGGAGTTCATGAGGCGCTATCGGGAGGTCGCGCACGGACGTGGCAGAGTGCAGACTCTCGGCCCTCTTCTTGACGAGATCGAGCGTTTGCGCAGTGGCGGTTACCCTGCAGGCCCAGGCGGCTCAGACGCTGCAGAGTTGCCTTCGGATAGAGATGAGCTAATGCGCAGGGCGGCGGGTGACGATATCGAAGAGGCTCGCCGGGCGCTGAGGCAGATGATCGCCAGGGCAGACGTCGGCGCGAGCGAGATCGAGGTGACGCCGCGGGGTGAAATAGCTGATCCCGTCTGACGCGTGGTGCTTTCTGTGAGTCAGGACCGGTATCATTTGTGTGTGAGGTGGACGGGCGGCCGCCGTCCCGGCTATGTCGGGAGGGAGGAAAGTCCGAGCACCACCGGGCAGGATGCCTGCTAACGGCAGGGCGGGGCGACCCGACGGAAAGTGCCACAGAAAATATTCCACCCCGACTTGTCGGGGCAAGGTTGAAATGGCGAGGTAAGAGCTCACCGTCCCGATGGAGACATCGGGAGCAGGGCAAACCCCATCCGGTGCAAGGCCTAATAGGGAGGCAAAGGCGCCCGGCCTGCCTCCGGGTTGGCCGCTTGATCCCGATAGCGATATCGGGACTAGATGGATGGCTGCCACCGCGCGGGCAAGGAGGAGGAAGGCTCCGGCCGTAAACTCCTTCCCGCAAGGTACAGAACTCGGCTTACAGTCCACGTCACAGGAAAGGCCGCTTCGGTAAAACGGAGCGGCCTTTTCGTTTGGCTCGTGTCTTTGGGCCTCCAGGCCCCCTACCCCTCCTGCCCGCGCTGGGCCCAGTCGGCGTTTTCGAACATGTTGAGGCCGGGGTCTGCGATCACGCCGTTGACGTAGTCGGGCGGCTGCGATCGTATGAAATCCTCGTCCAGCTCTATGCCCCAGCCGGGCCCGGTGGGGACGGGGAAGTAGCCGTCTACTACCTCCGGATATCCCTTGCCGGCTTTCTTTACGTGGGGGTCGGCGAAGTCGTTGAAATGCTCAAGGATCTTCGCGTTCCGCAGCGTCAGGCAGAGGTGGAGCGCGGCCATGGTGGAGACGATTCCGCCGACGTTGTGCGGAGCCACCATGATGGAGTAGCTCTCAGCGGTCGATGCGATCTTCTTGGCTTCGAGCAGGCCGCCTGTCTGGGTGATGTCGGGCTGCAGGACGTCCACCGCGCCGCTGGCCCAGATCTCTCTGAACTCCGGCGCGCCGTAGAGCCGCTCGCCGGTGGCGATCGGCAGGTTGGTGTGCTGTCGGACCGATTGCAGCGCCGGGATGTCTCCGGGCCGGGTCGGCTCCTCTATCCAGCCGATGTTGTATTTTTCGATCGCTCCGGCTATCTCGCGCGCTTGGTGGGGGGCGAATCGGCCGTGCATCTCGATCATGATCTGGGCGCGTGTTCCGGCGACCGACGCCACGGCTTCTATGAGGTCTAGTGATCTGTAAAACTCGTCGCGCTCCAGCTCCAGGTCGCCATTTCCGAACGGGTCGAACTTCATGCCGCGGTAGCCGCGCTCGACGACAGTGGTCGCCGCCGAGGCGAACTGCTCAGGCGAGCGCTCCACGGTGTACCAGCCGTTCGCATATGCCGGTATCCGGTCCTGGACCTGGCCGCCGAGCAGGCGGAAGACGGGCTCTCCCGCGGCCTTGCCGATGATGTCCCAGCAGGCAAGTTCGACGAGGGCGAGGCCGGTGTAGACGACCTCTCCGGGCTTGCCGAAGTCGAGCAGCGTCATGCGCCGGTACAGCGCTTCGATATTGTGCGGATCGTGCCCCACAAAATGGCGCTGGACGTCTTTCAGGTATTCGATGACCGTGTGGGTCTTGCCCAGTACCCTGGCTTCGCCCACGCCTTCGATTCCCTCGTCCGTTTCGAGGATGAGGTATGTGAGGTTGCGCCAGGGCGTACCAAGCACGAGCGTTCTGAATCCTGTGATTTTCATCGATGCCTCTGGGACCAGCCGGTCACTGCGCGTTCGTTGTGGCGGAAATTCTTTCACAAACGGAAAGGGCCCGCCGAAGCGGGCCCTCAGCGGCGTGTTGTCTCCCGATTACTTATTCGAGAAGCGCATCTCGAAGTGCGTCTTTACATCCAGAAGCACGGTGTTGCCGTCTGCGTTCTCGCGCTGCGCGCGCTGGAGCGCCGGGACGAGGGCGTCCGGGGTATCGACCTCGATGCCGATTGCGCCCATGCCCTCGGCGATCTTGGCGTAGTTGCCGGTCATAGAAGACGTGCCAAATACCTCGAGGGCGGTCGGCAGTGACCGGTCGTAGCCGCCCATTCCGCCGTTGTTCAGGACCACGGTCGTGATCGGGAGGTTCGCCCTTACCGATGTCTCGATGTCGAGTCCGGACATGCCGAACGCGCCATCGCCCATGAAGTTGAGGCAGAACTTGTCCGGCTTTGCCATCTTGGACCCGATCATCAGTGGGATGCCGTAGCCGAGGTGCGTCGTCTTACCCCAGCCGACGTAGCTGCCGGGCACCGTTGCGCCGTAGAAAGGCACTATGGCGTCCCTGGGATGGCCTGCGTCGTGTGTGACGATGCTGTTCTCGCGATCGAGCGTATTGTGGATGTCCCAGACGACGCGATACGGGCTCATTGGCGCGCTGTCTTCGGTGAGCAGCGGCAGCCACTCATCCATCCAGCGCTTCTGCTCGGCGGCGATGGTGTCTTTGACGTTGTTCACGTCGCCCCGGCCGTCTTCGCCGAGTTCGCCCTTGACCTCATCGATCATCATCTCGAGGACAAGGTTCGCGTCGCCGGGCAGTCCGATGTCCGCCGCGTAGTCCTTGTTGATGTCCTCTACGGACAGGACGGAGTGAATGATCACCTTGCCCTTAGGGATCGCCTGCCCGTACTGGGTGAAGGTGAGGCTGGAGCCGATGGCGAAGAGCGCGTCGGACTCGTCCAGCCACTTCCTGGCCGGCCCGGTCGTCGCGCCGCTGCCTGCGCCGAGCGCGAGGGGGTGCCGTTCATCGATAGCCGATTTGCCGGGCATGGTGGTGTAGACGGGGATGTTGGTCAATTCTGCGAACTCAGTAAGCAGGGCTGACGCGCCGGCGTGCAGCACCCCTTTACCCGCCCAGATCATGGGGTTCTTTGCGCCGAGAAGTGCCTTGACCGCATCTTTCACATCGCCGCGTGACGGTGCCTGCCGGGCGTACTTCGGGCTGGTGTAGTCGAGGCCCTCGGGCGGAACCTCCTCTGCGCAGACATCGCCGGTCATCTCGACGAGCACGGGACCCGGGCGGCCGTTGCGCAGGCTGTGGAAGGCGCGGCGCATCACGTTGGCGACCTGGTCCGGCCGGAGTATTGCTTCGGCGGAGATCGTGAAGCCCTCGTAGTTCCGGACGGCGTTGAAGGTGGGTCTCACCTGCAGCCGGTCCAGCGGGAGGCCGGTGGGGAGCAGGAGTATCGGGATGTTGGACGACCATGCCTGCGCGATTGCGCCCATCGAGTTTTCGGAGCCAGGGCCGCCCTGCATGCAGAAGACGCCGAACGCCTTGCCCTGCATCTGGCGGCTGAAACCGTCGGCCGCCATGATCCCGCCGCGCTCGTGGCGGAACAGGATGGGGCGGATGCCCTCTTTGGCGACCGCTTCGATCAGCGGGTTGGACGGATAGCAGGCGATCCACTCGACTCCTTCGGTCTTCAATATCCGTGCGACGGCCTCGATACCGTTCATTGAGTTACCCTCCCAGGTAAATATCGAAACAAAGGGACTGCGTTCTGGGACTTCGATATCGGAGCTGGTCGGAGTCCTGGATCGGTCTACGTTGATGGAAGCGCCCGCGGGGCTGCTAATTCGGCGTACAGCGGGCGCAAGTTTATTCCCCGATTCCCGCCGCGGCAATGGTGTGGCAAGCGATGATACTTACGGAGAAGTCGCAGAACTGCCATACGGGTGCTCTGAATGAAGGTTAACGGGACGCAATACAGGGCAGTCTGGTGGGCAGACGGCGCGGTCGGCTACATAGACCAGCGCCTGCTGCCGCACCGGTTCGAGACGGCATCCGCCGGGACGACGCAGGAGGTCGCTGACGCGATTACCGGCATGGGTGTGCGCGGGGCGCCGACGATCGGCGTAATGGCCGCCTACGGCCTGGCGCTGGCGTCGCTGCTCGGCGAGGACCTTGAATCCGCCTACAGGCTGCTGGACTCCACGCGGCCGACTGCTGTGAACCTGCAGGCAGGGCTCGACGCGGTCGCACCGCACTTCGGCTCGCCGGACGCCGCGCTCGAAGCCGCCCGCTCCCACGACGAGGCGGAGGTGGCGGCAGCCCAGCGGATTGGCGAGTTCGGCCGCGAGCTGATCAAAGACGGCGCGCGGATATCGACGCATTGCAACGCCGGCTGGCTGGCGGCGCAGGATTGGGGCACCGCGCTTTCGCCAATCTACAAGGCGGCCGAAGCGGGCCTGAGCGTTCACGTATACGTCGGCGAGACTCGTCCGCGGTTGCAGGGCACGCGGCTGACGGCGTGGGAACTGGGACAAAACGGCATCGCACACGAGGTCGTAGCCGACGGCGCGACGGCGTCGCTGATCCGACGAGGGCTCGTCGATCTGGTGATCACCGGCGCTGACCGCATCGCGGCAAACGGCGACGCCGCGAACAAGATCGGGACGTACCCGCTGGCGCTGGCCGCGCATGCGAACGGCGTGCCGTTCTATGTCGCGGCGCCCCTGACTACGATCGACGCGAACGTTGCCACCGGCGACGATATTCCCATCGAGCAACGCCCCGAGGATGAAGTCCTCTATGCCGACGGCCTGACGGAGCGTGGCGAGAGCGCCCGGGTCCGGCTCGCGCCCGAGTCATCATCGGCCCTGAATCCCGCATTCGATATAACTCCTGCCGAGTTGATTACCGGGCTGATAACGGACGCCGGTATCGTGGAGGCATCCCCGGAGGGCATACGGCGGGCGCTATCGTCCTGATTCCCGGACGGCGTCCTGATTTCGGCAGGATATCCAATCGGCCGTTGGTGATCGTGGCCTGCTCGGGTAATATCAGGGGGTAGAGAGGCGAGAATTCGGTCGCGAGGAGAAGCGATATGCAGCAGTTCTCTCCTGCAGATCTAGGGAAATGGGAGAAAGAGTACCGCCAGCTCATTGAGGGCGAGCGGCACTCACTGACCGAGCAGGGCACCTGGGCGCTGGCGGACAAGCCCGGCCTTCTGGCGGTCTTCGATGAAGACGAGCCGATCTACATCGGTCATTCCAATGGGCTGGCGAAGACTCTGCAGTCGTTTCACAAAGCTGGCGTTGTCAACGAGTTCCGCAATTACGTGGCGATAATCGAGTGCGGGC
>JADFHP010000092.1 GCA_022567135.1 Chloroflexota bacterium | reverse complement strand
GGGGCGGTCTGTGATCACCTGCGACCGATGGAAGCTGACGCTCTGCTCGGGCGATCAGGGCGAACTATACGATCTGAACAGCGACCCGACTGAGACCGAAAACCTGTTCGACCGCCCGGAGCATCGCGACCGGATCAAGCAGATGGCCGCCCGCATCCGCCGCTGGCAGCTCGAAGTGGGAGACACGGCGCCACTGCCCGCGCTGTGAGGCGGGTGCGAGCGCTACGCAGTCACCTCGATGATTCCAGCCTCACCGCCGGTGACTTCACCCACCACGTCGGCTGTCGGCGCGCCGGAAGCCTTTAGCGCCGCCACCAGATCGTCGGTTCGATCGGCGGGAACGGCAATCAGCAGCCCTCCGGACGTCTGGGCGTCGCAGAGAAGCAGCTTCTCGTTATCTGAAAAACCATCCGGCCATCGGGTGTTTTCGACCACACCGGCAAGATTGCGGTGAGTGCCCCCGGGCGCGATGCCGCGCGAGAGGAGCTCGATGGTGCCCGGAAGCACGGGAATGGCGGATAGTGAGATCGTGGCGCCCGCGCCGCTGCCGCTGGCCATCTCCGATAGGTGGCCGATGAGGCCGTAGCCCGTGACGTCCGTGGCGGCGTTCACGCCCACTTCGATCATCGCCTCAGCCGCGCCCTTGTTCAGCGTCGCCATTACCCTGGCCGCGTTCGCCAGCACCTCTTCCGGAGCTTCCTGCGCCTTCCCGGCGGTCGAGATGATTCCCGTGCCGATCGGCTTGGTCAGAACCAGCCGGTCACCGGGCACTGCGGACGAATTCCTGATGATCTGGTCCGGGTGGATGAAGCCGGTGACGGCCATGCCGTACTTCGGCTCAACGTCGGTGACGGTGTGGCCGCCGATGATCGTTATGCCGGCCTCCGCAGCCTTGTCGGCTCCTCCTTTCAGAATGGCGGCAAATACCTCCGATGGCAGGTCCTCCGGAATCGCCGCCACATTCAGCGCCGTCACCGGCCGGCCGCCCATCGCATAGACGTCGCTGAGAGCATTTGCGGCAGCGATTTCACCGTACGTGTAAGCGTCGTCGACAATCGGCGGGAAGAAGTCGACCGTAAGCACAAGCGCGAGATCGTCCGAGACGCGATAAACCCCCGCGTCGTCAGACGTGTCGAATCCGACGAGGACATTGGGGTCCTCGACCGGCGGTCTGGGTAGCTGGCGCAGAACCTGCGCCAGGTCGGACTGACTTAGCTTTCCGGCTCAGCCGGCGCAGGCGGCCAGGCTCGTCAGCCTGATTGGCACGTCGCTCATCTGTCTCCGTTCATCCGTCAAACGCACGCGACTCTCGCGTGTGTGCATAGGGTAACGCCAGCCGGTGGGCAGACGTTCGTCGGTTGACGCCTGTCGCGTGAGGTTTCTAGTATGGGTATCGCCGGTGAGAGCCTGCCGGCGACTACTTATTCTCCGCGCCATATTCCCCCGCAGGGAGGCAGACACTGTCCGAAAGCAATAATCAGTTCGATCTCTTTCCGTTCACCGCCGGTGTAAACGATGCGGGCCACATCGAAATCGGTGGCTGTGATCTGGTGGACCTCGTCGAAGAGTATGACAGCCCGTTGTACGTCTACGACGAGTCGACCATCAGATCGATGGCGCGCGATTTTTCCGGCTCGTTCTCGAACGCTTATGTGAACAGTCGCGTGTCGTACTCTTTCAAGGCGTTCGCCAGTCCTGCTCTGGCGAAAATTCTGGAAGAGGAAGGCATCGGCGTCGACATCGTCTCCGGTGGTGAGCTGGCCGTAGCGAGAATGGCCGGATTTCCCGCTGGCGAGTTGAACTTCAATGGCAACAACAAGAGCCGCCAGGAGTTGGAAGAAGCAATCGCCTATGGAATTGCCAGGATCACGATCGATGGTTTCCCGGAGATCGATCTCCTTAATTCTGTTGCAGGTGAGCAGGGCATCAGGCAGCCGGTGCTCGTCAGGGTCTCCCCCAGTGTCGACGCCCATAGCCACCGTCTGACGACTACGGGAATCCTGGATACCAAGTTCGGATTCTCTATCGAAACCGGACACGCGGAACTTGCCATCGAGCAGGCCATCGAGGCGCCGAACCTCGATTTGCGGGGCATTCACTTCCACCTTGGCTCGCCCATCTTCGAACTTGAGCCGTATACAGAAGCGATCGCCTATGTAATGGCGTTTGCGGCGGACATGCGGGACAGATACGGACTGGAGCTCCATGAGTTCAGTCCGGGCGGCGGCTTTGCGCTCGGATACAAGCGTGACGCTCTCCCACTTCCGATATCCGACTATGCGAACGCGATCGCCGAGGCGTTGCGCGCCGGATGCGACGCGCACGGCTTCGATGAGCCGCTGCTGATCGTGGAGCCCGGCCGCGCCCTGATTGGCCGAGCGGGTGTCGCCGTCTACACGGTCGGCGCCATCAAGGAGATACCGGGCGTCCGCACGTACGTCAGCGTGGACGGCGGCATGGGGGACAACATACGGCCGGCGCTGTATGAATCTGAGTACGAGGCGTTTTCCGTGAATCGTGCGACCGAAGCGCCCGATGGGCAGTATCGGATCGCGGGCAAGTACTGTGAGTCCGGCGACATTCTCATCAACGAGGCAAGCCTGCCGAAGCCGAAGCCCGGCGATCTGATCGCGCTGCCTGCATCCGGCGCATACACCGTGGCGATGGCCAGCAACTACAACATGGTGCCCAGACCGGCAATTGTGATGGTGGCCGATGGCGAAGCAAGGCTCATACGCCGCCGCGAGACATATGACGATCTGCTCGCAACGAGCAAAGTCTAATCATGGCCCGATCAGAATCCGCGGACTGGAGAGTGATTGGCCACGGCGGCGCCGTGCGACTCCTCAGCGGGTCGATGAGTGCCGACCGGCTGGCCCATGCATATCTCATTACCGGTGCTGAACAGGTTGGTCGAAAGACGCTTGCGCTTGCGCTCGCCATGGCGGTGAATTGCGTAGCCGAGTCCCAGCAGCCGTGCGGAAGCTGCGGCCAGTGCGATCGCATCTCCAGGAGCATCCATGCGGACGTTCGCATCATTGATCGGCACACGCCCATCCGCGGCACCGCGGGTGGCGACGCCAGCGATGAGGGCCAGGATGAGAGGCGGGCGAGGTTTTCGATTGAGCACATCCGGGAGATGCAGCGTGACGGGGCGATAAATGCGTTCGAGGGGCGTCGGCACGTCTTCATTCTCGATGGTGCGGAGACGCTGAGGTTTCAGGACGGCCCTGCCACCGAAGCCGCCAATGCCCTTCTGAAGACGCTGGAGGAGCCGCCCGGAGATGTGCTTCTGATACTGATCGCCCCGTCGCGCTCCGCGGTGCCCGAGACGGTGGCCTCACGATGCCAGATCATCGACCTTCGTCCCGTCCCGGCAGTCGAAATCGCGTCCGGCCTGGTCAGTCTGCGTGGCGCCAGCCCGGAGGAGGCCGAACGGGTGTCCCGGCTTGCGGACGGCAAGCCTGGTCGGGCCATCGACCTGATAGAAGATCCCGCTGCACAGGGCCGGCACAGCCAGACAGTGATGCGGGTGCTGGAAACTATCGCGGCCAGCCTTGAGGCGAGATTCAGGTACGCGCGAGACCTCTCCGGCGCCTATCGAAAAGACAAGGCGGCAGTGGAGACGGAACTGGACGTATGGACAAGCGTCTGGCGCGATGTCCTGCTGGCACGGCACGGAGTCGCCCAGGGGATCAGCAACACTGATTGGATGGATACTATCGAGGCAATCGCCAATCAACTGGAGCCGGATACGATCGCCGGCGTGATCTCGGCGACGCGACAGACCTCCGAGGCGCTGGTCAGTAATGCGGCCCCGCAACTCGCGTTCGAGGTGATGATGCTTGCGCTTCCGACCATGGCGGCCGGCAGTCTGCCGCTTCGAGCGGCCGGGGAAGCCGCCCTCTCAGCAGTCGAGTCGCCTGCGGGCTAATCTCCGGCGGCCATGGCGCCGGTCTCTACCTGCTCGTTTAGCATTCCATCGAGCCAGGGCAGGAACGGCCTCCACGGATCCTGGATCTCTGCATGGAGGACAAAGGCATATGGATTTGGGCGCGGCGTTCTGGGTTTTCGGAGAAGGCCCATCCCCGCTTCTTTTGGTGTTCGGCCCGCCTTCTTGTGATTGCAGTCACTGCATGCGCTGACCACGTTCTGCCAGGAGTGCGCCCCGCCGCGCGATCTGGGAACGACGTGATCCAGAGTCAGCTTCCGGATTTGCCTGCCGCAGTACTGGCAGCGATACCTGTCGCGGATGAACACCTCTTTCCGCGACAGGCGTCGTTGATGAAAGGGTCTTTTCACCATATAGACCAGACGGATAACAGATGGCTCGGGAAGAGCGAGGTATGCGCTATGGAGGAATCGCTCAGTCGCCTCCAGGGTTTCGGCTCTGCCGCGGCCTAGCAGTGAGACCGCCCTGCGCACGTTGCAGACGTTCAGCGGCTGGTAATTCTGATTCAGAACCAGTACCGGTATACGTGACAAAGCCCGATCTCCCCCGACCCGTTGTCTAAATACGCCTGGGCGGGACCGGGATCACTCTTTCGAGTCCCGGCGCTCTTCCAGTATGTCCATGGCGTCATTGAAATCGCCCGGCACCAGGCCAATGAAGTTGCCTGGAATCGCATCCTGCACGTTCAGGCTAATGGGAACGAGGCTAGAGTCTACCAGCCAGCCGTCGAGGCGTTCGCGCCCCTTCTCTTTCGCAAACTCTTCCACGCGGCCGGAAATCCCGCCGGCACTGTCACTGTCGCTAACCACGTACGCGTAGCGTGCGACCACCATTGTTGCCGCAGTCATCAGCAGGACTCCCGCCACCACGCCTGCGCCCGCGCCGACCAGCTTATCCAGCCAGCCCATCATGGTTACCGCGAGGACGATTTTTACGAACCTGGAGATGAACCCGATCGCAATGAAGACCGCGATGAAAATCACTACGTAGCCGATCGCGGTGGCGATAGCTTCGTTGTCGACGCTGTCGGTGAACGAGCCCACGACCCGTTCGGCAAACTGGCCGCTCAAAAACATAGCCACGAAGATGCCCGCCGTGGTCAGCACCATCGTGACCGCGCCCTTGCTGATGCCCCAGAGCGTGGGGACGATGATGAGCGCCAACAGTACCCAGTCGAAAACAGTCATTTCGCGTCTCCAGAGCTGCGCCGTGTCATACAGCTTCTATTGCGCGCCGGGAGTTCGCCGGGGTCTCCGGGTCAGCCGAGAATTCATGTTCACCTCGTCTGCCATCGACGAATACCGGACGAAATACGTCGGAACGCGCCGCAAGTTAAGCATAGCCTAGACGTAATTCGGTTCGGGCCGCAGCGGGAATGCTCTTCAAGCTTTTGCCGTTTAATCGTCTCTTTGTAAATCGGATTGGGTTACTGCATGATTACTTGGGATTTCAGCGATTGATACAGCAGGTGAAGCGCCCAGGCACTCGAGTTACAGGACGGTTGAGACGCGTATCGCAATAGATGGCCCGGTAGGGGCGGGAAAGACGACCGTTGGCCGGCTACTGGCCGGACGTCTCGATTTCCGATTCCTTGATACGGGCGTAATGTATCGCGCGCTGACCCTGGCGGCGTTGGATAGTGGCGTAGCCCTGGAAGATGAACAGGAGATGGCCAAACTGGCAGAGAGTGGCCGCGTCGTTTATCGATTCGCGTCAGATGGAGGCGTTGGCATCGCTATCGACGGCGAAGACGTGGCCGGTCGGCTCAGGCTTGCCCAGGTCGACGCCGGGGTGTCCACCACTGCGGCGCACCCGGCTGTACGGGCGATATTGGTGGCGCGCCAACGAGAGTTAGCTGGACAAGCGCCGATAGTGATGGTTGGCCGCGACATTGGGACAGTCGTCCTGCGTGATGCAGAGTTGAAGATATATCTGACAGCGAGCGCTGAAGAGCGGGCAAGGCGACAACGCGAAGAGTACATAAAACTGGGCATAGGAGGCACCCTCGATGAAATCCTTACGGCGATTCGTAGGCGGGATCAGATCGATTCCGGTCGCGTCGATTCACCGCTGAAGCCCGCGGACGACAGCGTGCTTCTGGATTCAGACCATAAGAGTGTGGAGCAGGTGGTTGACGAAATCGTCGAACTGGCTGTGAGCAGGCGATGACTCTCTTTTTCTGGAGCTGCAACATATCTTTCGCGGCATCGCTTGGGATCTGGGCCGACTATGAGCGGACAGGCCAGGAAAACGAGCCATCGAGCGGTCCCCTGCTCGTCGTCGCAAACCACCAGAGCAATATGGACCCGCCAATCGTCGCGAGAAGCATCTCGCATAGAACCCTGTTTCCGGCCAAGCGCGAGCTGTTCAATATCCGGCTCGCCAACTTGTTGCTTCGCATGTGGGGAGCGTTCCCACTGACCAGGGGGCAGCCGGACGCTCAGGCCTATCGCATGATTCTGTCCACGCTGGCAAAGCCGAAAGGATGCGTGACCCTTTTTCCGGAAGGTACCCGTTCACAGGGCTCGATGCGAGATGCGCAGAGCGGTCCGGCAATGATCGCTTTAAGAACCGGCGTGACCGTCTTACCGATCGGAATTACGGGTACCAGAGAACTCAATGGCGTGCTCAGAGCGTTGAATCCGATAGGTACCATTCGAGTGCGGATCGGCCGTCCATTCAAGGTTGTTGACTGCGGCACAGATCGCAAAGAGGCAGCCAACAGCGCGACAGTCGAGATAATGGGAAGAATCGCCGAACTCCTTCCGGAGTCGTTCAGGGGCGTCTATAGCGACGCCGCTGGAACTGAGCGGAAGTTTACGGAAGATCTCCCGAATGCCTGAGATGCTTGAAAGTCCGGCCAGACCATGTGCGGAATAATCGCCTATACAGGCCGGGACGAAGCCGCGCCAATCCTGCTCAAGGGACTCAAGAGCCTCGAGTACCGCGGTTACGATTCGGCCGGCATCGCCGTTCTAAACGCTGAGCCGCATGTCTCCATCACGAAGACCCCGGGCCGTGTCGAAGAACTAGAGCGCAAAGTAGCATCGGAGAACATCACCGGCACGTCCGGCATCGGCCACACCAGATGGGCTACGCACGGCATCGTCAACGAGGCCAATGCCCATCCCCACACCAGTTGCGGCTCGGAACTCGTACTGGTCCACAACGGAATCGTCGAGAATTATCTCGAACTCCGCGCGGAGTTGCTGGACGCGGGACACAAATTCACGTCCGAAACGGACTCGGAGATCATCGTTCACCTGATCGAGTCACACATGAAGGACGGGGCCTCCCTTGAGGACGCCACCAGAAGAGCCGCCAAACGTATTCGGGGCGCAGCGGCCATAGTTGTGGCGACGGCCGGCGACCCCGGCCGGATAGTGGGCCTCCGGCTCGGCAACGCGGGCGGCATCGTCGTGGGCATCGGCAAGACCGGCATGGTAATGGCGAGCGATCTACTTGCTGTTCTGCCCCATACCAGGACCGTCGCTTATCTCGATAGCGGAGAGATGGCGATCATCACGCCGGACACGGCATCGTTCCATGACCTGGACGGTGGCGTCATCGAAAAAGCCACAATCGAGAGCGATCGGTCAGCGGAGGCTGCAGAGCGAGGTTCGTTCCGGCACTTCATGCTGAAAGAGATCCATGAGCAGGCCGAATCGACAGCCAGCGCAATGCGCGGCCGGGTGGACTTTGAGAACGAGACTGTCTCACTCCCCGATTTTCCGTTCAGCGAAGAAGAGATCAGACGGCTCGATCAGGTCATCATCGTCGGCATGGGCACCAGTTTCCATTCCGCCATGATGGGCGCATATATGATCGAGGAGCTGGTCGGTATACCCGCCCGGGCTGAGAACGCTTCTGAGTTCCGGTATCGAAGCCCGGTTCTCGATGAAAACACACTCGTCGTAGCGGTTACCCAATCGGGAGAGACGGCCGATACCCTCGCCGCCATGGAAGCAGCACGCGACGGCGGCGCGAAGCAGATCGCCGTGTGCGAGACGGAAGGGTCACAGGCGACGCGAATGGCGGATGGCTCGTTGCTGATCCGGGCCGGACAGGAGATCGGCGTCGCGTCGACCAAGACGATGACGAACACTATCGTCGTGTTGCATCTGCTGGCCCTGCACCTGGGTCGTATTCGCGGATCGTTGGGCGATGAGACGGTCGCCGACGCGGTCCGCGAGCTCGCGGCGCTGCCGGGGAAGGTCGGCGATCTCCTGGCGGCGGAAAGCACCTACGAGGCAATCGCCCGTCGCCTCGCGACGAAACGGCATCTCCTCTATCTGGGCCGTGGCGTAATGTTCCCTGCCGCACTTGAAGGCGCGCTGAAGATGAAAGAGATCGCTTACATCCATGCCGAGGGCTATGCCGCCGGTGAGATGAAACACGGTGCGATTGCTCTCATCAGTGACCTTATGCCTACGATTGCGCTTGCCCCCGCTGGCCCCCTGCGCGAGAAGATGGTTTCCAACGTCAATGAGGTGAAGGCGCGGGGCGGCGAGGTTATTGCGGTGGCAACGGAGGGCGACACTATGCTGCCGGCCGTTGCGGACGAGGTCATCTACCTTCCCCCGGCTTCGGTACAGATGTCGGCTATTCTTTCGCTGGTGCCCATGCAGCTACTGGCGTACTACACGGCGCTACAGCTGGAGCTTGACCCCGACAAGCCGCGAAATCTGGCCAAGACGGTGACGGTAGAGTAGGACAGGTCCGGTTCTTACCCGCTGAAATTGAGCACGAACCGGGTTGCAGCAAACCCTGCAAAAACGATGAGTGAGATAACGATAAGAACGGATGCCCAGAACCATTTCACCGCGACGCTCGAGCTCGTTCCGGGGCGGAGCGCTGCATCCGGGTTATCCCAGATCACGTAAGTTCCCATCATCTTGTCGTGCCAGGTCCGGTTGCCCTCATCGAAATATGCCGTCCAGTAGCCCGCGCCGAGCGCGATGAGGCTGATGATGGCCGCGAGATTCCGGGTCCACATGTGGTAGAAGCCGGCCACGTCGCCGTTGTCGCGAACGACCCGGATTTTCATCAATGAAGCACCAATGTCCTGGCCGCGCCGCCACTTGTAGAGAGTGACTGGGTACCAGGCCGCGTAGATGATGATTCCCAGGACGGGAATGAATCCTAGAAAAGAGGGCAGCAGGGCGTTTATCAAGTAAGAACCTGTACGCGTGCTCATGCCGGCCAGTCGATCGTTTTCCCTCGAGTGGGCATGCTGGGCAATCCATTCGGCCTCAGTCTGACGGTCGCCCCAGGGATCGTCTTTGCTGCCGAAGCCGATGGGCTCAGAACGGCGGATCCGAGTGCCGCAGACGCCGCAGTAGTTGGAGTCGCCACGCAACTCCTGCCCGCATTTCGAGCATGTGTCAGCAGATGCCATCTATTCCTCTTGTGGCGCAAGCATCGCGCTGCACCGGATTCAGCGACAGTGTATGAGGGTCCCATGGGCCGGGCCGTTGTACCCGGTCACGCGGCCTTTGCTGCGTCTATGAAATCCCTGATCTTGTCGGGATCTTTCCTGCCGTCGGTCTCGACGCCGCTGGAGACGTCGACACCCCATGGGTTCAATCTCTGCACGGCCTCTGACACGTTTTCCGGGTTCAGGCCGCCAGCCAGAAAAATTCCTGCCCGCTCGACAACGCCTTCAGCGGCACTCCAATCGAACGTTTTACCGGTGCCTCCCGGCGTAGACGGGTCGTAGGCGTCCAGGACGGCCATGTGCCCGGCGTCAAGCCACGGCTTGACGCGGGCGCGCAGGTCAGCGGCCGTCTCTTCCTCTCTGACCCTGATCTGTTTAATCACTGGAACAATTAGCTCGTCGGCATAAGACGGATCCTCGTCTCCGCAAAGTTGAGCGATATGGAGATGGCAGCGCTCGGCGACATGGCGAACCCAGTCGACCGGCTGATCGCGGAACAGCCCGACGAGCTGCGGTCCGTTCGGAACTCCCTGCCGTCCGCCGAGGTAGCCTTCCGTGATCCACTGGCCTTCGTCTGGCCGCAACTGGCGGCGCACATCCTCGACGAAAACGAAGCCAAGGAAATCGGCGCCGGCATCCGCCGCGACCAGCGCGTTTGCCGAATCGCGGAGCCCGTCAATCTTCACGCGCGGCTTTTGCCTTGCGCTGCTCGGATCGGGGACAGTCACAGCTCGCCGTCCAGGAGCTGGCCTGCCAACGAGCCGGCATCGCTACCCGCTCGCATGAGCGCCTCGCCGACGAGCACCGCATCGGCGCCGGCGTCGGACATCCGCTTCACGTCGGCGCCGTTTTTCATGCCGCTTTCCGCCACCAGGACGCGTCCGCCTGGAATTCGCGGCGCGATCTTCTCGAAGTGAGAGAGGGAGGTCTTGAGCGTCTTGAGATTGCGGTTGTTCACACCGAGGATGGGCGGATCAATCTTCATCGCCGACTCCAACTCCTCCTCGTCGAATACCTCGACGAGCGCCGACATACCCAGATCGTGGGCGAGCCGGTGCAGCGCCAAAAGGCGGGCTTCGTCCAGGATGGCCACGATCAACAGTATCGCGTCGGCGCCGTTAGCGCGTGCTTCGTAGACCTGATACTCGTCGAATACGAAATCCTTCTGGAGTACCGGCACCGAGTGGGCTATTGCGACCTCGCCGGCTGCCCGGAGATCACTCATGCCGCCTTTGAAATAGAACGGCTCGGTGAGGACCGATAGCGCGGCCGCGCCGGCAGCGACGTACGTCTGCGCCATAGCCGCCGGGTCGAGGTCGGATCGCAGTTCGCCGCCGGACGGCGACGAGCGTTTCATCTCCGCGATGAGGGAGATTCCGGGGCGAGACAGAGCAGCTCGAAAATCCAACGCCGGTTTCGCCTTTTTGGCACCATCTCGCACGCCATCGAGAGAAACGGCGCACTGGGCGCGCTCGATATCCTTCGCACGCGCCGCGACGATCTCATCAAGGATCGTTCCCGTCGTGGGCAGAGCGTCGCGACTCATTCGAGCTTCTGGCTCAGTGTCGCGAGGGCGTCCAATTTGGCCTTGGCTGCCCCACTGTCGATCGACTCTACTGCCATCGCTGCTGCTTCGTGATAGCTGGTAGCCATATTGCTGACGTACAAGGCGGCGGCCGCGTTGATGACCGCAACCGTTCTCGCAGATCGCTCAACGCCTGCCGGGGCATTGTGGCCCCCGCCTTTGCCTGCCAGAACGCCTCGAACCAGACCGATGCTCTCCTCGAGGGTGCTAATACGGACGTGGGCGGGCTCGCCTTCCGGCTGGTTGAAATCGGCGGGTCTCGCCCGATTCTTCTTGACTTCGCCGCCGGCAACCTCCCAGACCTCTGTGCTGCCGGAAACGCTGAACTTGTCGGACCCGTCGCTTCCGTGCGCGAGCAGCACGTGCTCGGCGCCCAGCAGCACGAGGGCCTTTGCCATCCTCAGGGCGAGCGAGGGATCGGCGACTCCTATGACCTGATGTTTTGTGCCGGCAGGGTTTGTTATCGGCCCCAGGATGTTGAAAACCGTCCGGATTCCTATCTGGGGCCGGAGCGGGCCGGCAT
>JADFHP010000012.1 GCA_022567135.1 Chloroflexota bacterium | reverse complement strand
AGTGTCGGCCCTGGATAGAACGGCCGATATGACCGACCGGTGATGGTGGTCCACCACCCAGCCCGACTCGGACCCGTCCATCCTCTCCGTCACGATCTGCAGGATCTCTTCGTCCGGCCGCTCCTCCCAGCCGGGCATGTGGTGGATATTGTCGATTTCGATGAACTCCAGTCCGTGCTTCGCCGCGATCGCCCTGGCCAGGCTGGTCTTGCCCGCCCGTCCGAAGACGGCGATGTGGCGGCCGAGTGGGCGGTCGAGCGCGACTCTGTTTGGGTGGATGGCGTCCATATTCGACGTGGGCCTACCGCCAGAGCGCGTTTACGGCGTCTAAGCAGGCCTCGATCGTGTCCTCTGCGGCGCCCGCGCCGTACGGCGTCGTGTTCACCTCGTAGCCGCCAAGCTCATACGCGTCCGCAACCGGCATGTAGCCCATATAGCCGTTCGAGTAGCCTGAGAAGAGCGTCCGGACAGCGGGGGACCCCTCTTTCACGGCAACCCCGATCTCCGCGAACGCCTCAACAGGAAGGGCCACCAGGGCCGCCTCGCCAATCCGCATTGCCTGCAGGCGCAGGTTGACCGTGCCGCCCTCGGCAATCCGTGCGCTGGACAGCGCGATGCCGGCCCGCTTCGCGTTTTTGACAGCCTCTTTTATTGCCGCTTCGTTTCCCTCTCTGCGGGTCGAGTGCAGGACCGCCTCGAGCCGGTCGTACTCCGCCTGCATCTCCGCAACGGGCGGCAGGTCCAGTCCCGGCAGATCGATCATCGTGTTCACCACGCGCAGCGTATCGTCCGGCTCGCCTGCGGGCTCGTCTTCGTACATACCCAGATCTGCGCCCGAAGGCACGACTTCGATCAGCCGTTCTTTGCGAGGTACCGGGTCGATCTCGAGTCGGACCTTTGCCGCTTCTAATCCAAGCCGCGTCCCCAGCCGCTCTGCGACCTCCACCTCGCCGATGAAGCCGTGCGTTGGCCCGCAGTTGCCGGCGGCGCCCTGCAGGAACAGGCAGAGGCCACCGACGTGCTGCTCGACGACCTTGCGGGCGGTGCCGG
This sequence comes from Chloroflexota bacterium, assembly GCA_022567135.1. Taxonomy (GTDB): domain Bacteria; phylum Chloroflexota; class Dehalococcoidia; order Lucifugimonadales; family Lucifugimonadaceae; genus UBA1151. The sequence continues at coordinate 36,193 of JADFHP010000012.1, read as the reverse complement.
GGTAGTCGGGGGAAAGCAGCCTGTTGGCCGGCCCCAGAATCGTCGGGTGGCACGTGTAGTTGAGCAGCGTCGCGATCGGCTCGCCGTCCGTGGAGTCGATGGCGACGATTCCGACCTCGCGGTCGACGAAGCCATCCCAGTTACGACCAGTGAACAGCTCGCCGTTTGGCAGGGCGGGGCGCCGGTTCACGTTGATCGCGCACTCGCCGCTGCCCGTGCCGACGTGGGAGGGTTTCGCAGACCACTTCGCTGACGCAACCGCCTCGGCCACTCTCTCAGGGAGCGAGTCGAAATAGGGTTTTATCAGCTCCTTGCCGCCTTCCAGCCAGGTTCCGAGGCCGATCGGGCCCGCGTGGGTGTGGGTGGCGGAGAGCCGCAGGTTGTCGGGTGGTATCCCGACGCTGGCCTCGACCTCCTTGCGAATCGCAGCGTCGAGATCATTGGGTATGATCCCCGCGTCGAGATCGGCGATGGCGATCTCCAGATCACCGTCGGTGACGTAGAGGGCCGTGCAGTAGAACGGCATGTGGACGCCCTCGGCGCGCTCGTGAATGGCCGCGCCCCAACCCCCGTGCGCGATCCCAACAGGCGGCGTTATATCCGATCTTCCGACTCCGGCGCTCAGCATCTTCGATTCTCCTGGCTGGTGACAGTTCTAATGAAGGCGCATACGGTATCACCCGCCTGAGGCCTCATCGGGGGCGTCAGATAACCGTGAAGTGGCTCCTGATGCTTCTGACTTTTGCCTGACTGTAAGTTCGTTGATTCATGGCGGCCGCTAATCGGGGTCATGTTCGCGCTGAGTAGCCAGCTTAGCGGGCGGGCGGTACAGTTCGAGCGTAGGAGGCGCCCCCGTGACGTCAGAGTCGACGCCAGAGCAGAAACCTATCAATTCCCCGGCGAGCGTTCGCGAGTGCTGCATTTGCGCCGGGTCAGGGACCTACTGGAACGCGCGGGAGACGATAGGGTGCCCGCACTGTCACGGCAGCTTGCAGTGCGTCTGTCCGGCCGTCATAGCGCAACATCCGACTTACGAGGGTGGATAGCCGCGAGCCGCGTGGCCTGGCTAACTGAAGTGCGCCGCAGCTCTACCGGGCCGGCATGCCCGCAATGTCTGCCCGATCAGGCCGGGCTCCAGCGCCGTCGATACGACGACACCGGCGATGAGCGCCCAGAAGGCCATCGGCATCCCGGCTGCCTGGAAGGGCAGGGCGGCGACAGTCAGAGCGGTAATCGCCCCCGCTTTTACAGGCGTGGACATGCTGCCTCCCAGGGATTTCCGGGCGATGACTTTCAGTGTCGGCAGCAGGGCCAGCGCGCCGACCAATAGCGTGAAAGAGAGCGGCAGACCCTGGACGGCCGCGATGACCGGTACCGCGATCAGCGCAACGGCCACGACGGGCACGGAGGAGAGGGCAATCGCCCAGAACCGCGATTGGTGCGGGCCCGCGGCAGGTACGGAGGCTACCGCCGCGGAAGTTCCTCCGAGCGCCGCGGCCTGCCCGCCGCCCAGGGCGTTAATGACGGTGGTGGCGCCCGCTATCAGTCCGTATAGATTGGCCTTCACCCTGTAACCCTCGGAACGTAGTAAGGCGAGCGCCTGGGTATTCCCGACGCCCACAGTGAGAGCGAGGATAGGAATGCCCAGGGCGACGATGGCCGAAGGGCTGAATTCGATTGTAGAGAGCCCCATCTCGGGCAGAGCTATGGAGTTGCCGATATCTGGCGCGCCGCCTGCCAGGGTGATGCCGACGAAGCCGGTTGCGGCGGCCGCCGCAACTCCCACCAGATGGCTCCGCGTCACTACCAGCGCGATCAGGTACCCGCCGAACACCGGGCCGGATACGGCCGGGTCAGTTAGTGCGAGATTCGCGGTTTTCACCATGAACGCCAGGATGCTGCCGGCGAATACCGCTATGGCGATTTGCGGCGGTACCAGCCGCGTGAACGCCTCCGTCAGCCGCAGTACAGAAAGAGCGATGGCTACCAGTCCTACCACGAGATTGGCGCCCAGAATCTGCGGCAGGCTGAACCCACCGGCCGCGCCGGCGAGGAAGATCATTACCGGTATCGACAGGTTGACCGAAACCGGCTGCCTGGTGAACAGCGCCAGGCCGAGGGAGAACAGACCGGTGGTCATCCAGGTGATGAAGAACCAGCGGCTGGACTCCGCCGCTGTGAGATCGAGCTGAGCGAGGACGCCGACTTGGACCGTCAGTCCGGCGAAGAGGTAAACCATGAGAACCGTGATACCGGCGGAAGCTGCCCTGCGGTTGATTCCCGGGAACCGTAGCCGGCCTGGTGTCGCCGGCAGTGCGGGCAGTGCGGACGTGAAGAGGGACATTTGCGGGCCCTTCTGGAGCTGACTAACGTTGGTTCTGGCGAACTAACGCAGTGAATTTAAGGCCGCGCAAGTACCGGGCACATCTCCAATTCTGGTGATCTTTTTGCGGGGATCCGATAGCCATGGCCATGCCGGCCATAGCCACGATTAGCCACGTTCTTCGGCCGCGCTAGGCCAGACCGTTTTCGACCGCGAAGGCGGCCGCCTCCGTGCGGTTGGCCGAGCCGGTCTTGGAGAGAATGTTCTTAACGTGGTTGGCCACGGTGTTCGAGGTGATGAATAACTGCTCCGCGATGTCGCGATTACTCCGGCCGGAGGCGATGAGCCTCAGAACTTCCACCTCACGCGGGGTGAGTCCGGCGGGCGTGGGCAGGTCGTCTCCACTCGCCAGGTCTCTGTCCCCAGAATCCGAGGACCCAAGAAACGCACGAACCTCCTTGATCGTCTTTTCCCATCCCGGTTCGCTTGCGAGAATCAGGTGATTAGCGCCTTCGAGGAGCACGAAGCGCGATCCGGGAATCAGCGCGGCAAGCTGCCGGCCCTGCTCGAACGGGACCTGGGCATCGCCGCGGGCATGCAGTACCAGTGTCGGCACATCGATATCCCCAAGTATCGGAAGCACGTCGATCTGCGCGCTCACAGCCATCACGTTCGCCGCGTTTTCTCCGGACGTTGATACTCGCTGCAGGTCGTTGAACCAGCGCATCTGCTCGAGGGTGGCACCCGGCATGAATCGTGATGTGAACAGCTGCCGATAAGCGGGGTCGTCGCGCCCCCATCCCGTGCGCGTGAGTGTCTGAAGCGCCTCGATCTCCTCGGGTCGCTCCCCGCGTTTGGCCGGTCCCCTCCCATACGCCCCGTAGAGCACCATGCGGCTTACGCGGCCTGGATTATGAGCGGTGTAGCTTGCCGCTATGGCGCCGCCCTGCGATATGCCAAGCAGGGCAAACCGGTCCAGTCCAACGTGGTCCACCACCGCGCCCAGGTCGCTGACCCAGGTATCGAACGACTGATCTGCCACGTTCCGCTCGGAAAGTCCGGAGCCCCTCTGGTCGAACCTCACGAGCGTATGGTCTTTTGCCAGCTCCTCCCACCAGTGGCTCCAGACGGGACTGCTCCACTCGAACTCCAGGTGGGTCAGCCAGTTTGGAGCTTTGACCAGCGGGGGACCATCACCCACCAGCGAGTAGGCGATCTGGACTCCATCAGGAGCTGTGCAAAAACGAATCTCTTGATTCATTGATCCGGGGGCCTTGTTGGTGAAAGATGGCCTCGTCGCAGGAAACGGCATCACTATACCCATCCCGGTGACCATTGGGCTAACGGAAGGAACGGTGGCCCCGGTAGCCTATGCAACGGCGGCGTCTATCCGGCACACTTAATCATTCTCTTTCAACCAGACAACGGCATCGGACAATCAGATGCGGAGTTATCTCTCAGTAACAGACCTTGCGCCCGATGAAATCATCGAGGTGCTGGACCGCGCCGCGGCGCTGAAGATGGGCACGCCGTCAAACGCGCTGGAAGGCAAAGTGGGCGTGTTGATTTTCGAGAAGCCGTCGCTGCGCACAAAGCTCAGCTTTGACGTTGGCATCTCGCGCCTTGGCGGACGCGCTATCTACTTCTCACCCGAGGAGACCGAGATCGACGTCCGTGAGTCCGCTGAGGATATCGCGCGAGTGGTCTCGCGCATGGCGGATTTTGCCGTTGTGAGGACTTTCGAGCATTCGGCTATCGAGCGGTTCGACGCGGCCGCTACCGTGCCCGTGGTGAACGCCCTCACCGACCTCGAGCATCCCTGCCAGGCGCTCGCCGATCTTCAGACCATCCGAGAAGTTCGGGGCGGCTTCACCGGTTTCAAGATCGCCTACATAGGCGACGGGAACAACATGGCCGCCAGTCTCGCGCTCGCTGTGGCGTCCGTCGGCGGTGAGATCGAGATCGCGTCCCCGGATGGATACCAGCTCAAGGCAGAGATGGCCCGGAAGGCCGGAGAGATCGCCGCGATCACCGGTGCCTCGGTCTCGTTCGTAAACTCCCCCGAAGATGCGGTTGCCGGCGCATCAATCGTCTATACGGACGTGTGGGTAAGCATGGGCCAGGAGTCCGAGGCGGCGGTCCGCAAGAAGGATTTCGCCGGATACCAGGTTAACGAGCAGCTACTGGATCTCGCCGAGCCGGATGTCAAGTTCATGCACGATATGCCGGTGCACCCCGGTGAAGAGGTTTCCGAAGGGATGATGGATGATCCCCGGGCGATAGTCTTCGATCAGGCTGAGAACCGTCTCCACGCACAGGCCGGCCTGCTGGACTTTCTGTTTTCTGAAGGCTAGAGGCGATGGTGCTACCGATTATCGCGATTGTTGGGCGCCCGAACGTCGGAAAGTCGGCCCTCTTCAACCGGCTGCTCGGCCAGCGGACCGCCATCGTCAGCGATGTCGCCGGTACCACCCGCGACCGCGTCTCGAGCGACGCCCATTGGCTGGACAGCCGATTCATCCTCGTCGATACCGGCGGCATCGAGGCTGAAGATGAGATGAATCCCGAGTCCGTTTCCGGGCTGGGCGCCACACAAGAGCTGCTCGGCTCCGTCCAGATGCAGACCTCGACGGCGCTCGAGGATGCAGACGTTCTGATATTCGTAGTGGACGCCATTGCCGGCGTCACGGCGAAAGACCATGATGCGGCGGACGCTGTAAGGCGGGCGGGAAAACCGGTCGTGCTCGCCGCGAACAAGGCCGACAACGATGCACGTGAACTTACGGTCTCGGAGTTTTACGAGCTGGGCGCGGGCGACCCCATCCCGATCAGCGCCTACCACGATATTGGCATTGGTGAGCTGATGGACGCGGTACTCAAACTGGCCGGGAGCGTGTCCGAACCCGAGACCAATGAAGACACGCTCAGGATAGCCATCGTGGGCCGTCCGAACGTCGGGAAATCGACGTTGCTGAACGCCATTACCGGCGAGTCGAGAGCGATCGTGAGCCCCGTCGCGGGCACCACGCGCGACGCCATAGATACGAGCTATACGTACAGTGGCCGGGCAATCACGCTTATCGATACCGCAGGCCTGCGCCGGCGCGGCAAGGCCGGGCGGGGGATCGAGAAATTCAGCGTACTGAGGGCTATCCAGGCGATCGAGCGCGCCGATGTGGCGCTGCTTCTGTTGGACGCCACCGAACTCATCACCGCTCAGGACACTCATGTCGCGGGCCTGATCGAAGACGCAGTACGGGGCGCGGTGATAGTCGTCAACAAATGGGATCTTGCAGATCACGACGAGATCGACCAGCAGTCGGCTAACCGGGATATTCGGATCCGCCTGAAGTTCCTGGAGGGTGCACCGATCACCTTTACTTCCGCCGTACACGGCAGGGGCGTCGAAGGAATGCTGGACGCCGCGCTGCGCGTTTACGCGGAGTGGACCCGGACGGTGGATGGTGGCGATCTGCAACGCGTTCTACTTGCGGCACTGGCAGAGCATCCCATACCCACGCACGGCAGGGGAGACGTGCATATGACGCGGGTGGTCCAGACCCGGACAGCGCCGCCCAGTTTCGTCTTCAGGGTCAACCAGCCGGACCGGATACACTTCTCCTACAAACGGTACCTGGAGAACAAGATCCGGGACGAATTCGGCTTTGCAGGCGCCCCCCTGAGGCTCCATTTCCGCACGCGTATATGAACGATCCCTGGGGCTGGTTAATCGCGATCCCCGCAGCCTACGTGCTGGGCTCCCTTCCGTTTGGCGTCATCATCGGCAGGCTGTTCGGCGACGTCGATGTCCGCTCGGCGGGCAGCGGCAGCGTTGGCGCCAGCAACGTGATGCGCACGTCAGGCGTAAAAGCCGGGGTGCTGGCGCTGATTCTGGACGGTGCAAAAGGCGCCGTCGCCATCGGAATCGCCAAGTTCGTGGCAGACGGCCCGACACCAGAACTGGAGGCCATCGCCGGCCTGACCGCGATGGTTGGCCACAACTGGTCCATATTCATTGGATTCAAGGGCGGCAAGGGCGTGACGACCGGCTGGGCGGCGCTCGGCGTCATGTCTCCCTGGGCCGCGCTTGCGACGCTGACGGGCGCGCCAGTGGCAGCCGCCAGTCGCTATGTATCGCTGGGCTCGATCGTTGGAGCGTCTACCGGTCTCATCGTGCTGGCCGTACAGGTGCTTGTCTTCGACTACGGTGGCAACGGGTATCTGATATACGCCGCCGGCGGCTTAGTCCTGATATTCTGGCGTCACTTGCCAAACATAGGACGGATCATCAGGGGCGAAGAGAACAAGATTGGCCAGCGAGTTGAACTCCACCCACCCCCTGCCTCATCGGCCTGAGCCCGAGCCAGATAAGGTCAAGAAAGAGGCGGTTTCTGGATGAGCCGCGTCGGCGTGATCGGAACCACAAGCTGGGGCACGACCCTGGGAATCGTCCTGGCGCGCAACGGCCACGAAGTATCGCTGTGGGCGCGCACATCCGCCGAGGCCAAAACCCTCGACTCTGGCCGCTCACATCGCTTCCTGCCCGGCGTCGAATTTCCCGATAATCTGAAGATCAGCGATTCTGCGGACGAGGTTTTCGCCAACGCCGATCTTGCCCTGAGTGTGGTTCCGACGAACACGGTCACGGGCAACGTGGAGCGGCTGAGGGAGCAACTCCGGCAGGTGCCGCTCATCGTCAGCGCCACCAAGGGCATCGAGCGCGAGACCGGCAAGCCTCCGACCCGGCTCATCCGAGACGCCCTCGGAGAAAATTCCAGCTGCCGGATAGGCGTGATCTCCGGACCGAACCTGGCGCCTGAAGTCGTGGCCGGCATGCCGACCTCGGCAACGGTCGCCTTCGATTCCGCAGACGCGTCGGAAGCGGCGCAGGCAATTCTGACCAGCCCGCGACTTCGGGTATACGCCAGCACAGACGTGACCGGAGTCGAGCTGGGCGGCGCGCTCAAGAACATAATCGCGATCGGGGCGGGAGTGATCGATGGGCTGGGCATGGGGGACAACGGGAAATCGGCCTTCATCACCCGCGGGCTGGCTGAGATCACCCGCCTGGGCGTGGCCATGGGGGCCGAGCCGGAGACCTTTGCCGGCCTGTCGGGGCTTGGCGACCTGGTGGCGACCTGCTACTCCGGCCTGAGCCGCAACAGGGGAGTGGGCGAGCAGCTTGCGAAAGGCCGGAAGGCCTCAGAAATACTCGAGGGCATGGACCAGGTGGCGGAGGGGGTCAATACCACCCGCGCCGCGCTTGGACTGGCAGCGGAACACGGCGTCGACATGCCGATTACCGCGCTCACCGCCAGGGTGCTCTTCGACGACCTCGACCCGCGTGAGGCGCTGGAAATGTTGATGAGCCGCGCACCGCAGGCGGAAGTCCGGCGTTAGTTCAGCCTGCTAGTTCAGGCAGGGCCATCCATCTCGCCCAGTTCGTAGAGCGCCAGGGCAACAGCCGTTATCCCGGCCGTCTCCGCCCGCAATATGCGCGGGCCAATCCCAACGACGGCGGCTCCGGCGGCGCGCGCCGAGTCGGCCTCGGACGCCGAGAAGCCACCCTCGGGCCCGACGACGAGGTTCAGGCTCTCTCCCGATATGCCCCGAAGCGCGTCGCGCAGCGAGCCTGACCGCTCCTCTTCCCAGAACATGATCGTCTGGTTCGCCGTGGCAAGCGCGCCCGGGAGGTCCGCCTCCTCCAGCAACTCCGGCACGATTGTCCGGCCGGACTGCTCGGCCGCCTCGCGGATGATGCGCCGCCACCGTTCCCGCCGGGATGCGGATGCCGGACGCGCCACGGAGCGCTCGCATGTGAACGGCTTGATGGCCGCGACGCCCAGCTCGGTCGCCTTCTGAAGCACGAGTTCGAAGTTGTCGGACTTGAGCACCGCCTGCGATAGCGTGATTTGCGTCGCCGCTTCTCTCTCCGGCTCTTGCCCCGCGCCCACCAGAAGCGAAACGACGCGAGAGTCGGCCGACTTAATTTCCGCGGGCCACTCGCCGCCAGAGCCGTCGAAAACAACGACTGTATCGCCTGCGCGGAGCCGCAGGACCCTTGCGATCTGCCGCGACGTTTCCGGGGAGAGGGTGAGCAGCTCGCCGGAGACGGGGCGCTCTGTGACGAAGAAGCGGTGAGGGCTCACGACTTCGCTCGCGCCACGGCCGCTACCCACTCGCCGCCCACTGTGATCTCGTCGATCGCGAGGCCCGACATCGCCAGCGCTTCTTCAACCTCGGACTGCCGTTCTTGCATAAAGCCCGAGCAGATAAGCGCGCCCTCTGGCGACAGGCACGCCGATAGCTCCGGGGCCAGCTCGATTACGACTTTGCTCGAGATGTTGGCGAGAACCAGGTCAAAGCTACCCGCAGGCGCCTCATCTGAGGGGATGGAGCCGAGATGAATGGAGGCGTGCTCGGCAAGGCCTGCCTGCTCATAGTTACCCCGGCTGGCCTCAATCGCCTCATCCTCGATATCGAACCCAACCACCCTGCCCGCGCCGCACAGCAGCGCCGCGATGCCGAGAATGCCGGAGCCGCATCCGACGTCGAGCACACGCGCTCCCGGCGCGGCCAGAGACTCTACGAGCTGGAGGCACATGCGTGTGGTCGGATGATGCCCGGTCCCGAACGCCATCCCCGGTTCGAGCGGTATGAACAGATCGTCCGGCCTGCCTGCCGTGGCGCCCGGCGGAGCGATGAAGAGGCGCTTTCCCACGCGAATGGGCTCGAACTCCTGCCTGCGCCAACTCTCCTCATCTATCTCCCGTTCCAACAATGGAGGAAGAGGGTGCAGGGACGCTATCAAACGGAGCCCCAGGCCGATATGGCCTTTCCGGTCGTCCGTGGAATCGTCGATCTTCAGATAGGCTCTGACTGTCACGGGCGCGTCTGTAGGAGGCGATTCACCTTCGTCGGGGTTGTACCCACCGGCCTCTTCCACGGCGACTGCGCCATCGGAGTATCTGGCGAACAGGCCGGAGATGGTCTCGGCATACTCGCCCGGCGCTTCGATGCTTAACTCAAGCCAGCGAATCTGGATATCCCCGACATTCTGGCGGCCTTCTCGGTTTCTGCAATAGCGCCCCCTGGGAGGCACCCCAGGAATCCCCGCCCAGCCCCTGGACTACCCTTCGCCGGAAATTCGGTCCTTGATCTTGCCGAAGATGCCGTCTTTGCCATCGCCGTCCTCACCGAGAGATACTTGCAACTCGGCAAGGAGTTCCTTCTGGCGGCTCGAGAGCTTCGTAGGCGTGGCGACGATGATTTCCACAAGTTCGTCACCGCGTCGGCCGGATTGGACATCGGCGATCCCCTCGCCGCGGACCCTGAATACGCGGCCGGACTGAGTCCCCGCCGGTATCTTCAACTCCCGAGTGCCCTGGAGGGTAGGGATCTCAACCGAATCGCCCAGCGCGGCCTGGGCCATGTTGATCTCCACGCCCACGACGAGATCGTTGCCTGAGCGCCGGAAATAATCATGCTCCTCGACTGAGATATAGACATACAGATCGCCGGACCGCGCGCCAGGCTCTCCCGCTTCACCTTCGTCTCGAATGCGAATTCGAGTGCCGTTGTCCACGCCAGGAGGGATATTGACCGCTATCGTCCGTTCCCTGCGGTGGCGGCCCGCGCCCCGGCACTGCTTGCAGGCGGACTTTGCGATTCTGCCATCGCCGCGGCAGGTACTGCAGGTCGTGACCTGCTGGAACTGCCCGAAGATATTCCGCTGCACGCGCCGCACCTGGCCCGACCCGCCACATGTGGAGCAGCGCTCGACCTCGGTTCCCGGCTCCGCCTTTGAGCCGCTGCAACGGTCGCAGACCTCGACGCGATTCAGCTTTATCCGCTCTTCAGTGCCGAAGGCCGCCTTTTCAAAACTGACCGTGACCTCGAATTCAAGGTCATGCCCGGCGCGCCGCCCCGACCGCGTTGCGCCGCCGAAGAACGCGTCGAAGATATCGCCAAAGCCGCCGAAGCCCTCAAAGCCGGAGAAGCCCTGCGCTCCCGCGCCGTTCTTTACGCCGGCGTGGCCGAACCGGTCGTAAGCGGCGCGCTGCTCAGCATCGCTGAGAATCTGGTAGGCCTCTGCCGCTTCCTTGAACTTTTCGGAGGCGTCTGGCTCATCGTTACGGTCCGGATGATACTTCAGCGCCTGCTGGCGAAACGCCTTTTTGATGTCCTCAGAGCTCGCGTTACGCGGGACTCCCAGAACCTCATAGTAGTCAGATTTAGTAGTCATGCCAGTAGGCGTTTCATCACGATATGGCTGATGAGCAGAAAATTGCCGCAGTCCTATTGCGGGAGACGAATCAGCCGCGAGTTCACGGCCACAATTTCTAATTATAAGTTCAGATGCGTATGCCGCGGTACCCGGAAACGCCGTCTCGCGGTGTGTGTTTTGACGAATCGACTCCGGTAAGGCCGCCGGGATGGCCAGAGCGTGGGGTCGCGCGCCGTCTACTCAGCGCCTTCTCTATGCAGCACCCTGGGGGGCAACTTCGGCTGATAGCCGTCCGAGCAACGCCGCGGCGTGCCGGACCACAGGCATTGCAAGGCTGTAATGCAGCCGGGTCGGCCCGATGAGCCCCACTTTGCCCCCGGGCTCGCCGGGACGGCCGTAGCGGCATACGATCACGGTGAATGACTGCATCGGCTCGTGGCCCATCTCGGAGCCGATGTAGACGCCGACCGAGCCATCGGTGGGCGCATTGGATGTGACCGCGCTGAGCGTTTCTCCACCTTCCAGCACATCGACGATCTCGCGACCCTGCCCGGAATCTGCAAACTCTGGCTGTGCGAGCAATTCGGAGAGGCCGCGCCACTCATAGCGGGGCGTAGACCTGGCCTCTTCAGAGCGCAGGACGCCCAGTGTGCTATCGATCACGTCAGTTTCCAGCGCGTCCATGTCACGAGGCATGTTCGCCTCGATCTCGCCCGCAGTCCTGTCCGCGACCACAGACGCGACGCGATTCCGCGTGTGCTCCAGGTACTCGAGCGGCATGGGCGCGGCAACGGGGATCAGCAGCTTGTGAACCAACGCGCCGTGGAGAATCAGTACGAGCAAGGCGGAGGTGTCCTGGAGATGGATAAGCTCCAACTGCTTCACTCGGAAAGTCCTGAGCATGGGTGGCGTTGCGAACGCAACGGTCCCGATCAGTTCAGCGACTGTAGACGAAATAGTCCTGGCCCATTCCTCAACCTCACGGCGCACGGACGCGATTTCGATCTCAAGCGTCTCCCTCGCCCCGCCCGGCAAGTCCGCCTCAATCGGAAGGCTTTCGACGAAGAACCGGTATCCCTTATCGGACGGCACTCCGCCCGCAGAGACGTGGGGACGATGAATAAAGCCATCTTCTTCCAGCTTCACCATCTCGTTGCGAACCGTCGCCGCGCTCACGTTCAGCCCGTGCTGCTCCGTAAGCGCGCCGGAGCCAACCGGTGAGGCCGTCGTGATGTAGTCCGTCACCAGGTGGCGCAGTATCTGTTCAGTTCGCTCGGATAGGACCGGCATGGTTCTTGCTCCGAATGGGGCCCGATTGGCACCTTGACTCTAGGATATCCGTTTACCCGTGCTACCTGCGAGCCGCGTGGCGAGTCTGGCATATTCTAAGAGGTTCGCAGACGGCGGGCGCGAATCTCACCCCCTGGACCGACTTCCCAAATTGACGGCCAAGTTAGCACGTTGCTAGAGTGACAGTATCCCCAGAAGCGTCTGTCGACCACCCCTTTCCGGCCGCACCGGTTAGCGGGCAGGCCCACTCAGACCAGACACAGATCAGAAGTAATTTGTCTCTCTCGCATTGCGAGCCACGGTGAACATACATGGATATACGTTGGCAGGGCCGTTCTACGTTTGAAGTCACATCAGGCGCACAGAAGATCCTGTTTGATCCGTTTCCCGGCGCACCGAAATCGAAAGTCGCGGGGGAAGGGCCGATTGTAGTCACGTCAAGCCATCAGGATGCAGCCCACATAGAAACGTCGCCGTGGAGAAAAACCGCGAAGATTTTGGAGGGTCCCGGCGAGTATGAAATAAGCGGCCTGGCGCTCCGCGGGATTCCCACGCCCAGAAGTGACGAGGCCAGCGCGCGTGCAACAAACACCGTGTACGTTCTGGAGTGCGAGAACCTTTCGGTCTGCCATCTCGGGCAGTTGCGCGACACGCTCTCTTCGCAGGCCCAGCAGGCCCTCGGCAACGTGGACATCCTCATCATCCCGGCCGGCGGCGCAGATACGATCGGCCCGGAAGAGGCGGCGTCAACTATCCGGGCGCTGGACCCGCGGGTCGCCATTCCTGTCTATAACGGCGATCAGAAGGGAGCTGCGGCGGAACAGGCGCTGGCGAGGCTGGTCGCCGAGATTGGCGTCACCGCCTCTGACCCGCAACCCCGGCTTACGGTAAGCCGCTCCAACCTTCCGGCTGAACTCCGGGTAGTAATCTTGCGCACGGCCGAGTAGGTGCTGGTGGCACATTTTCGGGGGTTGGGGCGTTCTCGGCCATGGCGGACGCGAATTATCCTGGGAGGCTGAGATCCCTCGGGGACCTCAGAATGACACATAGCGGAGACGCCCGCGCACGATAGATGTTTAGTAGCCTACCTTTCGGCTGCGGCTCTAGACATCCACGAACTTGCCTTCCGCGGCTGAGCGGTACGCCGCGTCCACCATCTCTATCGCCTTCATCCCCACCACGCCGGGCGTCATGTTTTCGTCTGTTTTGCCCAGGATCAGGTCGACGAAATTATTCGGTGGGCCGTCGCAGGCATAGGCCCCCGCGTCGGCCTCCAATTGCGACTCGTAGTGATCGCCATCGTTGCGCAGTACCTGCAGCCGGGCGCGCTCGAAGTCCAGGCTGAGCACGCCATCGGTCCCGAAGATCCGGATATCGAGCTGGAATCCGCGATCGGAGGGTATCGTCGCGGCGCCGGAAAACGAGCCGATGACGCCGCCATCGAACTCGACCGTCAGTGCGTCGTACAACTCCACCCGTGATCCGGGCGCGCTGGTCAGCGCCGCCACCCTGCGCGGTTGAAGCCCGGTCAGCCAGAACGTGAGCGCCGCGGAGTGCGACATCTGGGAGAGGCCGTATCCGCCTCCCGCGACCTCCGGGTCGGCCCATGTCGATGAATCTGGTGGCATGAACATATCGCCCATCGCGTAGTCGAATCGGCCCCCGGTGAGAAGCTCACGAAGCGGCGACGCCATGTGGCACTGTACGAACTCGATCTCACCGACCGCGCCACTGTTTAGCCGCTGGCGAGCCTCCTGGACGTATGGCGTGTGATGCCAGCCGTGCGGTATGAGCAGTTGGAGGCCGCGTGAGTCGGCCGCGCGGACCAGCTCCCTGGCATCCCTGGCATTGGTCGTCAGCGGCTTCTCGCACATGACGTGCAACCCCTTCTTGAGCGCGGCCAGCGCGTGCTCATGGTGCATGCCGTGGGGCGAACTCACGACGATGCCATCCAGATCGGGAATCTCCAGCAACTCCCGGAAATCCTCGGTTGCATGCTCGAAGCCGAACTCGGTCTTCACCTGCTGAAGCTCATCCGCTCCCAGCCGGCAGACGGCCACCATCTCAACGTCGTCACGCTGCGCGAGGACCGGCATGTGGTTTGAGGTGGCCCACCACCCTGCGCCAATGAAGCCAAGCCGCGCTTTCTTTTTCTCTGGCATCTGCCTCTCCTTCCCCTCCGCGTCGCCGGATTCTACGCTTGCACCACTCCGGAATCGATCAATCGGCCGCGGGAAGTAAACTCTCAATTTGAGATCGGCAAGCCGGGGGGACGAGGGATGGAAACCAGACAGCTTGGCAACGACGGCCCGCATGTGCCCGTGATCTGCCTGGGCGCGTGGCCGCTGGGCGGCGGTATGGGCGAGATTCCGGACAGCCAGGCAATCGATACCATCCACGCCTCGATAGACGCTGGCGGCACCTTCATCGACACGGCCGAGGGGTATCGGACGAGCGAGTCAGTGCTTGGAAAGGCCCTCAAAGGCCGCCGCGATCAGGTGTTCCTGGCAACCAAGCTCACCGGCAGCCACTCGGCAGAGCATATGGCTTCCGCCATCGAAAACAGCCTGCGGTCACTTGGCACCGACTACCTCGATCTGTACCAGCTCCACGGCCCGCAGCCCGAGTACCCCATCGAGGAGACGATGGCCGGTCTCGTCAAACTGCGGGACGAGGGGAAGATCCGCTATATCGGCGTCTCCAACTTCTCTGCGGCGCAACACACTGAGGCGCTGGAATACGGTCCCATCCACAGCTCGCAGCCGCGTTACAACATGTTCTGGCGCGCTATCGAGAATGATCTCCTGCCGACCTGTCTCGAACGCGGCGTCGGCGTCATCGTCCACTCCCCCCTCGCCAAGGGGATGCTCACCGGCAAATACCGGCCCGGCCACGTGTTCGACAACGACGATGAGCGAATGGGAAAGCGAGAGTTTGAGAGCGAACCGTTTCGCCAGGCGTTTCCTATAGTCGAGAAACTGGTGGAGTGGGCTGCAGACCACGGCCGGGACGGAGCCCAGCTCGCGGTGGCATGGACGCTCGCCCACCCCGCGGTGACCAGCAGCATCGTTGGCGCCAAGACCGCCGAGCAGGCGCTGCATAACATCGCGGCCGCGGACTGGCGGCTATCCGGCGACGATATGTCGGAGATCGGAGATATTCTCGGGGGCTACCAGTTCGATGGCGCCTAGAGGGGCGCCGGGGGGAAAGCCGGGAGGCGCCTCAGGGGGCCGGTCCGGACGAAATCGCCGATCCGGCATGACCGTCGAAGGCCGCAGGCCCGTGATCGAGGCGCTCAGGTCTGAGGTCACCGTTCAGCGCATACTCCTGTTGGAAGAGTTGGAACGCGGGCCGCAGATCGAGGAAATCATCCGGCTGGCACGAGCGGCGGAAATTCCCATCGAGCCCACACGCAAGAAGGACCTCGACAGGGCGTCTGCAACCCGCAAGCACCAGGGTGTGATAGCGCTTACGCCGGACCCGAAGTACGTTCCGCTTGATAAGTTGCTGATCGACGCAGGCGAGGGCCCCGCCGCGCCGCTGATCGCGGTGCTCGACGGCATCGAAGACCCGCAGAACCTCGGTGCCATCGCGCGGACTGTTGATGGCGCGGGCGGGCACGGACTCGTCATTCCCGAACGCCGGGCCGCCGGCATCACGCCCGGCGCGATCCGCGCCTCGGCAGGGGCCCTGGAGCATGTTCCGGTCGCCAGGGTGGTCAATCTCGGGCGTGCCATCGAAGAGATCAAGGCTGCCGGCGTCTGGACCGTGGGCCTCGACTCCGATGCCGATCAGGACCACACCCAGATCGATCTTACGGGGCCGACGGCGATCGTGATCGGGTCCGAGGGTTCAGGCCTATCACGGCTTGTCCGTGAGAAGTGCGATCTGCTGGCGTCGATACCGCTGTTGGGAAAGCTGGAGTCGCTCAACGCATCGGTGTCGGCCGCAATAGCGCTATACGAGGCGGTCCGCCAGCGCCGAATCACGTAGGCGGCGCCGTCTGTTGGCCCGCGGGCGGACTCCACTCCCATTGGCTGGGTTTGCGCACACTTCACGTCTGGTGCGTGCCCGCCCCCGGGCGGCACTAAGTACCATGGCCGAGGGGCCGCCGACACGCGATGCTGGATCGACGACATCCGTAATCGATGCGAAGACGTTGGTCCGGGAGGTATGAGATGGACGGAGAAACCAGCTACGAGCCGGACTCCGGCCGGACGGCTCCGCCCACGGTTGGAGATCAGGTCGACTCCGCGAAACCCATCATGCGGACCTACCTGTACGCTATGCCCGGCGCGCTCGACCTCATCCTCTGCGATGAGCCGGCCGAGCAGGAAGCTAACGCCGCGTAAGCCTTGTAAGTTCTCCCACCACGTTGATCAGCGGCTCTCCGCGATAGAGCCGGTTGATGTTCTCCGCCACCACTTTTGAGCGGCGTTCGGAAGTCCCGTACGTTCCGCCGGAAATGTGGGGAGTCATAAGCACGTTGTCCAGCTCGTGGAACGGGTATTTTGAAGGCCGCGTCGTGTGGTCGTCCGGGCCGTCCGGGTACTGCCACCACACATCCAGCGCCGCGCCGCCAATCTTCCCCTCCCTCAAAGCGCTATAGAGGGCGGTCTCATCGATGATCGGACCGCGCGACGGATTGATGATGTAGGCGTCCGGTTTCATCCGGCCTATCTGCTGTTCGCCAATGAGCCCGGTGGTCGACGGCAGCAGCGGCGTCGACACGACGATGAAATCGGCCTCCGCCATCAGCCTGTCCAGATCCGATTCCCCTCCGGCCCATGCCAGCCCCAATTCGTCCGCGTCCTGGGCGGATGGCGCAGTTCGGCTCACTGCGATGAGCCGCATGTCGTATGCACGGGCCAGCTTCAGGACGCGCCGTCCGATGTGGCCGAGGCCGACCACACCCATGGTCCGGCCCATCAGCTCCCGGTACGGCGGCCGCCGGAAAATCCACATCCCCCAGTCGTTCTTGCGCAGGCGGTGGTCGGCCTCTATCACCTGATGGTCAAGCACCTCTGCCGCCATCATCACCCACTCGGCAATCGGCGCCTCGTGTTCGTATGCATTCACTACCACGACGCCGTCCGGCACCGATTCCGGGTCGATCTTTTCATATCCGGCAGCCTGCAGGGCGATCATCTTCAGGCTGTCCGCGGCCGCGGTCATTTTTTTCTTGAAGATCACGCCCAGGTAGACATCACATCCCGGCAGGCCCGAAACGATCGCATCCTCATCGCCGGGGTCGGCGTAACTCCACTCCGCCGGCACCTCTACGAAATCTTCGAGTTGTCTGCGATTGCCGGGCTCACCCGAGGATCTTCGCCGGGACTCCGGCGGCCGCGCCAGGCGCAGGATTCGCAGCGGCCGGTCAAATGGGCCCAGGACGACGCTTTTGGGCACTCGGATTTCCTCTTAATATTTGGCCAAAACGTAGCCGATTGCTGGTTTGGGAACGTGTAGCATAGGCGAACCCGCTTCGCGGCGCGTTTGGATATGCCGGATGTATGCGGGACCGTCTGCGGTCTGATACAGATGGTGGGAGCAAATGGCCGTCGTCGCGACGAATCGCAGGTGCCGGGAGTAGATGTGGGTTCACAGCCTGCGCCGGTAGAAGCGCCCTCCGACAACTACAAATGGAAGGCCTTCTCCGTGATGGCGCTTGCCCTGTTCTTCGGAATCATGGATTTCGGTGGAACGGGCGTCGCGATTCCTACTATTGCGGATGATTTTGACCTGGAGCTCCGCCGCGCCTCGCTCGTTGTGATCGCGTTCTCATTGGCGATTAGCGCCGTACTTCTGCCCGTCGGCGGCCTTTCCGATCTGATCGGGCGCAGGCGCTCATTCATCGGCGGCGGGCTGATCTTCTCGGCAGGCGCAGCGGCATCGGCCGCGGCGCCCGGAATCGAAATCCTGATCGCGGCGCGAATCGCGCAGGCAATCGGAGCCGCGATTGTCATGGCGAACGGCATGGCCATTGTCGCCGTGGTGTTTCCGCCTGAAGAACGCGGCAAGGGCATGGGTTATATAGGCGTCGCCGTCGGCGTTGCCGCGCTGGCCGGCCCCATAGTCTCTGGAGGCATGATCGACCTCGCCGGATGGAGGTCGTTTTTCATCTTGCTGGCCGCAGGCACCGGAGTCGCAACCATTTGGGCCTGGATCATCCTCGACGACTCGAGAATTGGCGGCCAGGCCCGAGGCAGTTTCAAGGACTACGATTGGACAGGCGCAATCCTGTCGGCTTTCGCCCTCATCCTTCTCATCATCGTCGTCACCAACAGTGACGACCTGGCCACATGGGAGCTGATCGCCGGAATTCTCGGCACAGTTGGCCTCGTGGCACTGTTTGTGCTGCGCGAGACACGAGCGCGGACACCGATGTTCGACCTCAGCACGTTTAGAAGCGGCCAGTTCTCATGGGCGATAACTGCCCGTTTTCTTGGCTTCATCGGCACCTCCACTACATTCTTCCTGATGCCCTTCTATCTCCAGGACATCCAGGGTTTCGCTCCCAGTCAAGTCGGCTTCATCACCTTCCCTGGCGCACTGGGATTTGTCCTTACCGGTGCGATCAGCGGAAGGCTCTCGGACAAGCTCGGCGTGAAGCGTTTTACCGTGGCCGGACTCATCCTGGTCGTCGTGGGCACACTTTTGCTGGCGACGATCGACGAGCAGACAGGGCTTAAGGTCATCATGCCCGCGTTGTTCATCAGTGGTCTGGGGATGGGTCTCTGGATCGCGCCGAACATGAGCGCGGCCATCGATGCCGTCAGTACCACCTCTTACGGCGTCATAGCGGCGTTCATCAACCTCGTTCGCAACACCGCATCGGTGATCGGCATCGCAATTGCCACCGCGGTGGTGGTTGGTTACATACAGAATCGCGGGCTTGCAGCCGACCTCGGGAGCCTCGGCGAACTCGGAAATACCCCTGAGGCACTGCAGATCAAAGAAGCCTTCGTAGCCGGCATGCGGGTCACGTTCATCGTATTTGCCAGCATCGCCGGATTCGCCATAATTGCCGCTTTGAAAACCCGCGACCCGGAACGACGCCCGGAGCTGGCCAGACATGGGCAGCTTGGATCGCTTCATGGTGGTCCGGTGGCGTCAGACTCAGGGGCGACGGTACTGGAAGCGATTGCCCGGGAGACAGAGTCGGATCGATCCAAGGTGAGACAACAGGGGACGGACTGATGGGAGATTTGGCGGGCAAAGTGGCCATAGTCACCGGTGGTGGCACAGGCATCGGGAAGGGGATTGCGCTGGCGTTTGCCCGGGAAGGCGCAACCCTCGTCATCGCGTCCCGAAACGCGGCGCGGCTGCAGGACGCAGCGGATGAGATCAGCGCGATCGGCGTCGATGTAGCCGCCGTTCCGACGGACGTCACGAACGAAGCCGAGGTGAAGGCGCTATTCGAGACCACTATGTCGCGGTTCGGCAGGCTGGACATCCTGGTGAACAACGCCGGCCTCGTCGACGGCGGCCGAGTCGATGAGCTAACCCTCGAAGAGTTCCAGAACGTGATGAACGTGAACGTCACCGGGCCGTTTCTCTGCACCCGTGAGGCTTTCCTGATCATGAAGGACGCCGGAGGGGGCAGGATAATCAACATTGGCTCGATCGCTTCCAACCGCGCCCGCCAGTCATCCACCCCGTATACGACCAGCAAGCACGCCCTCTGGGGCCTGACCCAGTGCACCGCCCTTGACGGTCGCGAGTTCGGCATCTCATGCGGACAGCTAAACCCCGGTAACACCGCGGTAGAGAGGCGGCTTGAGTCCGGCGGCCGCTCGGCGAGCGGAGTGGACATGGGCCCCGAGCCGCTGGTCGAAACTGCGGACATGGCACGTGCCGCCGTCTATATGGCGACGCTGCCACCCGACGTGAACACCCTGGAAATGAGCGTCATCCCCGTCCAGCAGCTCTACATCGGCCGCGGGTGATCGGTCTGCCGGCCCCTCCTCGGTAAATTGATAAAGGCGATCTCATTCGACGGCGACGACACGCTGTGGGACTTCGAGCAATGGATGCTGACCGCCATCGCTGCCACTCTGGACGAGCTGTGCCGGCTGGGCGGGCTTGATCGTGCTCCCTTCTCCATCGAAGAGACCAGGGCGATTCGCGACCGCATAGCACTCGAGCGCGGGCCGGTCAGCCCTGATAACACTCTGGACGATATTCGGCTCGCTTCCTGGGTTGAGGTAGCCTCGCGAGCCGGCCTCGGACATCTCGGCGAGGCGCTCACGCAGTTCTACTTCCGGGCCAGGGAAAAAGGGGGCGGCATGCTGCCGGACGCCGAGCCGGTGGTCATCGAACTTCGGCGCAAATACCGGGTCGGCGTCCTCACCAACGGCAACAGCACTCCCTCCCGCCACGGCTCCGACCTGGAACTGGACTTCATCGTCATGGCTCAGGACTACGGCATCGAAAAGCCGAGCCGCCGCATCTACGAGATTACGGCCGAGCAGGCAGGCTGCGACGTCGCAGAGCTGATGCACGTCGGAGACTCGCTGGACACAGACGTGTCGGGCGCCAACGCGGCGGGCGCAACGAGCGTGTGGCTGAACCGGACGGGCGCGCACAATGACGGCGACGTAGCGCCTGCCCACGAGATCCGCAGCCTCACCGAAGTTTCGCCGCTCCTGGCGCGCCTCAACGGCGCGTGAGTTGTTCCCGGCGCATCTCCTCTTCGTGCAGCCGCTTGTTCTCCGCAATCCAGCGCGTCTCGAGAATCTGGCCGCGCACATACCGGAACAGCAGGACATCGACGATGGCGACGGGGACGCCTACCAACGCCACGCCGAACCCTCTGCCGGAGGCCGAAAACTCGCGCATCAGCGGCAATTCGACCACGAATGAGATCGCGGTGTAGTGGAATAACGCCAGCACAAGCAGCACCAGCACGAAGAAGATCACATAGGTAAATCTTCCAAGGTAGTGGAGAAAATCTTCCCTCACGCTGCTGCCCCGTCCTTTCATCACTCCGCCCGCGCCATCATTGCGCTCGGGAAGGGTAGCAGCAAGGTGAATCGGCATGCCCGTAGGGGAGAGGATCGCCTCTCCCCAACCGTGGCGAACGGCCACGTGGGACGGGCGCACGGCCGTGCGCCCCTACGTGTAGCCGCTAACCCTCCGAATCCCTCCGCCTCAGGAGGTCGGAGGCAGAGACATCTGGCCATTCACCAGTTCGTCACAGAACCATCCCTGCGGACCAGGCGGGAGACGACCCAGTCGTCGGGGTGCATCGGGCTGTTCGCGATCGCGTCTTCGTCTACGTCTATGCCGAGGCCCGGCCTGTCCGGTACTTCCATACGGCCGCCGACCGCCCTGAAGTTGCCGGGGTAGAGCCTGTCCGCCTCCTGCTCCCGCTCCTCCAGCCGCTGGAACATCTCCAGCCAGGCGAAGTTCGGCGTCGCCATCGCCAGATGAGCGCTGGCTGCAGTGTTGATCGGCCCCAGCGGGTTGTGCGGCATCAGGTCGATGTAGTGCGCCTCGCACCAGCCGGCCACCTTCTGCGCTTCCGTGAAACCGCCCACGTTGCCCATGTCCACGCGGGCGTAGTTGGTCAGCCCCTTTTCGATATACGGCAGAAACTGCCACTTCGACGAGAACTCCTCGCCAAGCGCAAACGGTATCGGCGTCATCTGCCGCAGCGTCTCGTAAGAGGCCACTGACTCGTCCCTGATCGGCTCCTCGACGAAGTCCAGCGTGCCTGGCGGCATCGCCTGGCAGAACGAGGCCGCCTCGGCCACCGACAGCCGGTGGTGATAATCGATGCCAATGACAACTTTTCTCCCCAGTTGCGCGCGAGCCCTGATAAGTGCATCCACCTGGCGGGGAATGTCCTCGCGAGGCTCGAAGACCGATGGCGACTCCGTCCAGCGCTCGCCAACGCTAAGCCGCATGCACTCCCAGCCGTCTTCCATTAGCTTGCCGGCACTCTCGATCATCTCCTCGGCCGTTGGCGCGCTGGTCGTGGCGAAACAGGGCACCCAGTCGCGTTGCTTGCCGCCAAGCAGTTGGTATACCGGCACGCCGAGCTTCTTGCCGATGATGTCGTGCAGAGCGATGTCGATGGCCGACATCGCGCCCGTGATCACGCGTCCGCCCTCGAAATAGGCGCTGCGATACATCTCCTGCCAGATCCGGCCGGGCTGCATCGGATCCTTGCCGATCAGGATCTGGCTGAAGTGCTCCGTGACGCCCGCCATGCCAAGCTCGCGCCAGGACGTGCCGCCCTCGCCCCAGCCGTAGATGCCTTCGTCAGTCTCGATCTTGACGAGAAACACGTTTCGCCAGACCGACCATGCGGGATAGGGCTTGATAGCAGTGATCTTCATTGGGCGTTACCTTGTTGGGTGATCAGGGCTGTGACCGGCCGCGGGGAGTTTACTCCCCTCTGGCGGCAAGAGCGTGAGGGCCAGCGCGGATGATCGATCACGCGGCAGGGGCGCACGGCCGTGCGCCCCTGCGTGAATCCAGAACGCATTGCGGACACCCACCACCGAAGCGACCGCCGATGGTCCAATCCCGATGTGGTCCAGAGACATCTGGCCTGCCTACCAGTTGGTGTGGGAGCCGTCTTCTCGACGGTAGTGGGGGGCTTCCCAGAACTTGAACTCATACTCCTTGACCGCCTCTTCGTTCACATCCACGCCAAGGCCGGGTGTGTCGGGAACCGGATACCGAACCCCGTCGAGGCGGATCTGCTGTGGGAATATATCGGAGTTGTCACGGCCGCTTGACTCGGCGCGCGTTGTACGCGCCTCTAGCCACGCGAAATTGCTGATCGCGGCGCCGAAATGGACCGATGCGGCAGTGCAGATGGGGCCGAGCGGGTTGTGAGGCATCATGTCGATGTAGTGCGTCTCAGCCCAGCCTGCCACCTTCATCGCCTCGGTTAGCCCGCCGACGTTGCAGATGTCGACGCGGGCGAAGTCGGTCAAGCCCCTCTCGATGTACGGCATGAACTGCCATTTCGAAGCGAACTCTTCGCCTATCGCGAACGGGACATCCACCATCTTGCGAAGCGCTTCATACGCCTCCGGCGACTCGTCCCTGATTGGTTCCTCGATGAAGTCCAGCGTGCCCGACGGCATCTTGTTCATGAACGACGCTGCCTCCGCGACGCTCAGGCGATGGTGGTAATCCACCCCCAGAACCACCGTGTCGCCGAGTTCCTCCCGGGCCCTGGTAAACAGTTTGGCCGTCTTGCCGATTGAGACACGGGGCTCATAGAGGATCTCGTCGCCCGTATCGTTGCCAGGTTGCGGGCTCAGCCGCATCGCCGGCCAGCCATCCTGGATGAGTAGCCTGGCCATCTCAATCATCTCATCGCCCGTGCCGCCGCTTGTCGATGCAAAGCCGGGGACGTAGTCGCGCTGCTTCCCGCCCAGCAGCTCGTATACCGGCACGCCGAGAGCCTTGCCCTTGATGTCATACAGAGCGAGATCGATTGCCGCCATCGCGGCGGTGATCACACGCCCGCCCTCGAAGTACTGGCCCCGGTACATCTCCTGCCAGTGGCGGGAGATCTGGCGCGGGTCTCGGCCGATCAACCACTCACGGAAGTGCTCCACCATCCCGGCCACGGCCTGCTCCCGTCCTGAGAATCCGGCCTCGCCCCAGCCGTATATGTCAGCGTCGGTTTCCACTTTCACGAGCATCTGATTTCGGTGCCCAACCCACATTGGATAAGGCTTGATGGCGGTGATCTTCATTGCTGCTGCTCTCCTGAGGTGTTGCGGGGTCGAGAAGTCCGCTCTTTGGCGGTGCCGGTATATTCGCCAGAAAATTCGCAAAGCGCAATGTCTCGGTACGTCCTGCCTGTGAGACGGCTGGCACAGTCATGCGGTTGCGGGTGGCCACACATCGCCGCCGCGACGTAACCACAGTAGGCAGGTGCACCCAGAAATGGCAATCTGATCGGAGAGGCGTCCGAACTGTAAGTGTTCGGAACTTCCGAGCCAGTGCCTGTTGCCCCGTACCAGGTGCCCCACATAAGGATCAGCCCGATAGCCCGCTCACGGCGAATACCCGGCCTTAGAAACGTCACGGCGCTCACCGTCGCCCCGGCCGCGGCCGCGCTCGCGGTATGGCTGCTCGTGAGCCTCGCATCCTCGGGAGCGGCGCCCGTGTACGAGGCGTCAATTTCCCTGACATTCGCGGGAGAACTTGATCTGCCACAGCCGCCGCCAAACGCTGGAGCCCCCGAAACGCGCGTCCCTGCGGCCGCCGACTCGATAGAGTTTGCAGGCCGGCAGATCGCACAGCCACGATTCGATTTCCGCACGCCGTTTACGACTGAGATTTCCGGTGATCGAAGGACGATCACATTCTTTGCACGAGACATTGTGCGAGAGGACGCCGTGGAGTTTGCCCTCTATGCCGCCCGTCGATTCTGGGAGAGGCAGGGCGCTATGCCCATCAGCTCGACGCCAGGCAGCCTCACCGTCGCAGGAGAACGCGAGATGGCCGGCACTCCCTCTTCGCAGCCACTGGCAGTTGGCCTGCTCGTGCTCGGCTTCGCGATCATCGCGGTGGCCGGGAGTACGCACAGGGCCCGCCGCGCCATTCCGGCGATGTTGCACATGTTGCTGGGCTAGCCTCTAAGACCCCGCAGCCGTCGCTTGAGCCAGCTTTCCGACTCTTCGTCGCCGGTCGATTCCAGTGAAAATTCGATCTGCGTCTTGAGGTCGGCCAGATCGCCGGAAAGCCGGCGCTTTACCGCCCACTTCACGAGGGGATGCATGATCTTGTAATAGATGCCGGGCGGTGATGACTCTTCGATGGCGACTACCAGCGTTCCGCTGCCAGCAGGGCCCAGCGTGTACCGTGTCTTCAGCGGATACGGCCCATCGATCTGGGAATACTCGAAGACTTCATTTTCGATGAGGTCCGTGACCTCAAGCCCCATCTCGCGGGACCCGCGGCCCATGACGTCCACGGTATGTTTGAAGCGGGTGCCTACCTCAACAGGCTCATCCTCGGACAGATCGACTGAGGAGACCACCTCCATCCAGTCTGGCTGGTTCAAAGGTTCAGCAAGGTAGTCAAACACCGTTTCGGGTGGCACAGCAACGTATTTCTGGACCCTGTTCCGCACCCGGCACTCCTGTTCCTTGCCGTTACCGTCGGGCCGTATCCGGCTCGCGGATATCTGGCGGCAGACATCCCGCCCGTAACGAATCAGAACGAAATAGTGGCGCAGTCTGCCCCGCCGGTCAAACGCAGGCGGCTGCCCCGCCGCGGTGTGATCTAACGAGCCGCCTGTCTGGCCCTCACCCGCTCCACGGCCCTCTCGGCCTGCGCGGCAATCGCCTGGGCAGACTTGATTGCCCTTCGCACCCGATGCTGCATGTCTCCGCCATGCCACGGCTTCGGCACGAAGTCACGCGCCCCAACACTCATGCATGCCTCGATGATCGAGCGTTCGACATTCCCGGTAACCATAATTACTGACGCCCTCCTGGTTTTCGGGTTGCCTTTGATCTGTCGCAATACCTGCAGGCCATCGAGTCGCGGAAGTGTCATGTCCAGCAGGATCACGTCAGGGTGGTGCTCCAGGATAGCCGCCTCCACTTTCGCGCCGTCCATCGCCTCTACCGTCCGGAACCCGGCCCGTTGCATGCAGTCGACCAGCGGGAAGCGGGCGTACTCCTCGTCCTCCACGACCAGGATCAGCGGGGCATCGGGAGAATCAGGTTGGCTCGGGACATCGAGTTGTCCCGGAGCCGGCTGAGCGCTGGCGGCGCCACCTACCGTACTGAGCGTACTAGCGCTCGCCCATTGTGGCGGCGGCGGATTGTCTGACTGAACCTGGCCGGGCGCCATGGGCTGTCCGTAGCCCTGCGCTGGTTGCGCCGCCGGAGGTTGCGCCGGAGGAGCCACTACAGGACTTGCGGGCGGAGGTGGAAGGGGCTGCGCAGGCGGTTCTGCCAATGGTTGCGCCGGTATCGATGGATCAAACGGTTGAGAGGGAGCACCAGGAATCACGCCCATCAGGCTGGCAGTTTTCTCCGCCGCCATCAGCGCAAACTTCACCCGCATCTCGATTTCGCCGTCCTGCCACGGCTTCAGTATGTAGTCCGTAGCATCGAGTTCGTCGGCCCGGTCACGATCCGACCCCTTGCCCCGAACGCTCACGATAATGACCGGCGTCGTCATGATGAGCGGATCCTCGCGGATCTTGGCGAGCACCTCGAAGCCGCCCATTCCGGGCATCTCGATGTCGAGCAGCACGACGTCAGGCCGCTGCGATCGGACCATCTCCAGCGTGGACGGCCCGTCCTCGGCGAGCAGCACAGTATGGCCTTCACCGGTCAAGAGAAGCTCTAACGCCTCCCTTACGGCAGGGTTGTCATCCGCGACTAAAACTCTCCCCATTTTCCCGCGGACACGGGCCGTTCACGGCCTATCCGCCACCCCTCTGGTTCTATGCTGCCTGGTGCCGCCCCCCGGCACGTTCTCCGGTCTCCTCGGCCAGCCCACTACCGGATTCCGTCTTCAATTTCTGGTCTGGCGCAGTGTCATCCGATTCGGGCCGCATCCGCGCTTGCGCCAGGGCAATGGCTCGCATCGCCTGTCTGGATCGAATTCGTGATGCGTTGAACGCCCTGTGAACCCTGCGCTGCAGGTCTCCCGCATGCCACGGCTTTGCGATCAGGTCGCGCGCGCCCAGCGTCATAGCGGCGGCGTAGTTCGCCTCGCTGACATCATTGCCGAGCATGATTACGGAAGTGCGGCGCGTGCGGGGATCGTTCTTCAACGCCCGTAACACCCGAAAACCGTCCATACGCGGGAGGTCCAAGTCCACGATCACGACGTCAGGCTGTTCCTCCCAAACGCGTTCCAGTGCCCGGTCACCCCGCTTCTCATCCAGTACCTGATACCCGGAGTTCGTGAGCGTTCTAATTAGCGATTCCCGATCTCTGTCGGAATCCTCTATGACCAGGATCTTCGCATTGACCCGAGTGGGAGATTTGGAGAACCGTATCGCGAACGCAGATGCTGAGCGCGACGACAAATCGACGACCGTCCTCAGGCCCATCCACCTGCCAGTTTCATGATTCAACTTGGAAATGGTCAGGTCGATTTCCGTGTGTTCGTCAAGATCCTCTTCCGTGTACTTGATCGTGATCTTGGCGGGCTTGTCCAGCCGCACTCCCTCAATAGGCGCGCCCGTCCTGTCCGTGAACGTAAGGTCGGCAACCGTCTTGCCCATCTTCAGGCGAAGAGTTGCCGGAATTACCGGCTCGCTTTCCTCAGCCCTCTGGGCATCCAGAGCCATTATCTCCGGCACCGCGCCGGCCGGGACATCAACCCGGACCACCCCGTCAGGCGTGTCTACAGAGCCACCCGTCTCGGGTGTGATGATCTCAACGTTCCCACCCAGCGCGGGGCCGAGGAACTGCTCCTTGATCGCCTCTTCACGCTTTTCTGCTTTACCCTTGATCGCCTCCGGCTCCGCGCCTTCCGCGTCGGACAGGTCCCAGGGGACGGCCGGCACCATGCCTGCGGACTTCAGCGCCCATTTCACCCGGAGTTCTATCTCGCCGGGCGTCCACGGCTTGGAGATATAGTCCACGACGCCCAGCCGGACCGCGGCGTCACGATCTCTCGGCGCACCCCTCACCGAGACCATGATCACCGGAAGTTCAGCAGAGGCCTTGTTCTTGCGCAGAATTTCCAGAACCTGAAAGCCGTCTTTTTTCGGCATCACGTTATCAAGGAGCATGACGTCCGGATTGTGGGCAGCGACCATTTCGAGTGCAGCTTCGCCGTCCGCTGCCTCAATGACTTCGTGGCCCTCTTCTTCGAGCAGGTGTACCAGGGCCTGGCGGACGCCCGCCTCATCGTCGGCAATCAGAATTTTGCCCATCAGGCAGCTTCTAATCCTGTTCGGCCCCACCCTGGGACACCGAGACAAACCAGTGGGAATCGGCGCCGCGCATGCCGGATCCCTTGAAAATCGAGCACATTGCTTGCGCGATTGTTCAAGTGTCGGCTTCGGAACGCTTCGGGGGCAACGCGAGAATACGCAGATGCCAAGGTGGAAACCCCACACATCTTGCGGCGAGCACTCACACTGGAATTACCTTGCGAGAGTGGGCCCCTGGAGCAGCGCCACGCACATCCGCGATCGCTATAGGCGGCGATCGCGGACGATTTTCGCCAGGATATCCGGCGGCCTACCTGGATCCCAGCGGGCGGCGAGGCGTAGCTAGGCTTTCTCTCGCGACGCCTCATACGCAGCGTCGGCACCCGGGTCACTCGGAGCAGGCCCGCCGCCGCCGCCGGATGGTCTTCGCGGCCGTCGCAGGTTGCCTGTGCCAAAGATCGATACTCCGATGGAGCCCGCCAGAACGATCCCGCTGGCAATCGCAAAATAGCCGGCCCGACTCCCAAACTCGCTCTTCCAGCGCGTCAAAACGTCGACGCCTCGATCGAGCGCCTCGGCGACTACTACCCTGGCCTCTTCGCGCTCGATTTCCCCGGTTATTCGTATGATTTGCATGTCGATTTCATCCTGGGCATAAGCGTCGTATACCGGTGACGTCGCGATCCAGATCAAGAGTCCGGACACGAAGACCGGGAACATGGCCCACTTGAGCCGGGAGTTCCAGTTGCGGCCTCCAAGGAAGGCGATGATGAGCAGCACGAGGCCCGGTACGAAGAAGACCAGGAACCAGAGGCTGCGCCCGCGGCCCACCTGATCGCGCACGTTGTCAAAATCGTCGAGCAGGTCCGGCCGGTTCCTCAGAAAGCTGTCGGTGAAATCAGTCTCTGTAAAGGTGTGATTATCGTCGAGAAGGTCTCGGACGACGTCCAGATCGTCCAGAGTGAAATCACTATTCCTCTTTGCGATATCCACCCGCAGTTCCGTGTCCGTATAGGTGAATCCATCGGCCACGAACTTGCGCACATTGTCGATGCTCTGGACAGAACTTTCGCCGATCAGGGCGGCCAGGTCATTCTCCGTAAACGTGAACGAATCCGGAATCTGAGTCACGATCAGTCGCTCGATCTCAGTCTTGAATGGGCCCGAGAGCACGCTGAGAATCGTATCGCTGTTGATCTCGGCGGGCTTGCAGCTCGGGAACCGTCCTCTCTGGACGTCCTGCGCCGCCCGAAGGCCTTCAGTAATCGTCCGGCAGTCCGGAGTGCCGTCCACCAGCTCCCTCAGCTTCCGTTCTGCGAGGTCGATCAGGACCGCGGCGGCCGTTTCTCCACGATCTGAGAGGTCGATCGACAAAGCCAGCTGATCTGTCTCTCCGGACATGTATCCCGAGAGCGAATCGATGATGCCGTTTCTCTGCTCCCGTATCCACGGCACCGGCGCGACTTCCTCGATCGCCGCCGCGATCTCCTCGTCCGAGATGAGAATCCCGTGCGAAAGCGCGGTAAATGAGCCGAGGGCCTTGTTGAGTTCAGGCTCGATCAGGCTCTGAAACAGGAACTGCTCGGCATTTGCCTCGTCAAGAACATCTTTCAGCGCCTGTGTGGCCCGCGGAATCCTGTCCGCGAACTGCACGGTAACCTGGAAATGATCCTCTGTTCTTGTGAGCCAACCCGAGACATCCCTGGTGGCGTTGACGAACTGTGTCTCAATCCAGTCGCCCGGCACCACGCTCTGCGCAATCTCCCGCGCCCGCTGCGGGGTTATAGCAACGTCCAGACCTTCGGCCTGCAGGGCGTCCAGGGAACTTTCCAGAATTGGCCCGAGCACGGCGCTGGACAGCCGGTCGCCGGCGTCCAGCGCATCCAGCCGGGAGGCAACCAGCTCCGGCCACGCCCGGACGCGCTCGCCGAGCCGCAACTGGATCTGGAACTCGTCCGTATCACCCGTGATGTACGGCACGAACTCGTCGATCACGTGCTCTACACGCGCCTGCAGCTCGTCCGGCGGAAGGAAGTCTCGCAGCAGCCCAACGATCTCCGGTGAGTCGGTCTCCGGCCTGATTTCCAGTTCGATCAGGTCGTCGTTAAGCAACTTCCCAGGATCCGCAACCACCTCTTCGAGTGCATCAATGAGGAGAGGCTCCATCACGTCGTCATAGATGAAGTTATAGATGTCTGCCTTGACCAACTCTTCCTTGATGGCCTCGGGATCGCCGATCGTTGCCAGAATCTGCCAGATGAGAAGAGTCAGCAAAAACAGCATCAGAAATACCGGTATCAGGATGATCGCAAATATCCGGCGGAGGAGTATGAGCATCTTTTTTCTCGAAACGGCGCCCGAGCGCGCGTGAGGATCGGCAGTACCGATCCGGGCGCAACGCCGGGAGTCTAGCATGGCGACAGGGATTTCCCGACCAGCGCAAACTCCCGTCCGATATATTCTCTCAGTGGTATCGTTACGACCGCCGTAATAGCACTGATATCACTGTCGCCAAACCCGCGACAAAACAACAGGAAAGCCACATCGTCCATGTCGCCAATCGACCTGTCGGGAAAAAAGGGAGTCGTGTTCGGAGTGGCCAACCAGCGCTCCATTGCGTGGTCCATAGCCGACGCCCTCGCCGGCGCCGGCGCGGAGCTGGCGTTCACGTATCTGGGCGAGCGCCTTAAGGCCGGGGTGGAAAAGACCATATCCGGACTCGGCGCCCCGCTCCTCCTGGAGTGCGACGCGACGGACGATGCCCAGGTCAAGAACGTCTATGACCAGGCCGCGGCCCGGCTGGGCAAGATAGACATCGTCGTTCACTGCATCGCTTTTGCTGCAAGAGACGACCTTGGCGGCGACTTTTCAGCCACGAATCGGGATGGGTTCAGGACTGCCCTCGAAGCGAGCGCGTACACGCTCATACCCGTCACCAGCCTCGCTGTGCCACACATGCCCGAAGAGGGCGGAGCGGTCGTCGCCCTCACGTTCGACGCGGCAAACCGCGTCTACCCCGGCTACAACATCATGGGAACGGCAAAGGCCGCGCTCGAGAACGAAGTCAGCCAGCTGGCGAACGAGTTTGGCCCGCGAAACGTGCGGGTCAATGCCATCAGCGCGGGCCCGCTGGCAACGCTCTCTGCGCGCTCTATTCCCGGCTTCAACACGATGCGCCATGCGTTCGAAAGCCGTTCCCCCCTCAAGCGCAACGTCACGCACGAAGAGGTGGCCAATACGGCGCTCTTCCTGCTCAGCGACATGTCCAGCGGCATCACCGGCGCCGTGATCCCCGTCGATGCCGGCTACACGACGATAGGGATCTAGCAGATGCCGTCAGCAGACGCCGCCGCACAGGCGCTTTCACCCGGCATGAGCGCCAGCCTCGATCAGCGGGTAGAGCAGCAACACACGATCAACCGAACCGGAAAACCGGGAGCAGACGTCCTGTCCACGCCCGCCATGATCATGCTCATGGAACAGGCCGCCATCGAGGCCATCGACCCCCATCTCGGCGGCACTCATGCCACCGTTGGGTTCCATGTAGACGTGAAGCATTTCGCGCCCACTCCCATCGGCGCCACGGTCACGGCAACGGCAGAGATCACAGAGATCGACGGCGCGAAAGTCTCGCTCAGCGTCGCTGCCTTCGAAGGCGATAAGCAGATCGGGGCTGGCAGCCACCGGAGGGCGATAATCTCCATCGAGGATTAGCCCCCCGGCCAGTCGCGTTCTTTGCTGCCCTCGAGCGCGGGAAGCCGCCCGGCCGCCGTGAGTTTCCATGCCCCTGAACGCAGGGCGAAGCGCTCTCTACGTTGCGAGCTTTCGCTCACCTGGTCTGGGTATCGATACGCACATTGCCTAGTACCAAAGTACCCCTGCTGAGCCACAGGTCGGGTTTCGGTCGAGCCACTTTGGCCTACCGCGTTTCTATTTACACGAAGAACATTCAAGTAAGACAGAACCGGTGGTATGCAGGGCCTGGGGGTGAGGCCGCCTTTAGAAGAAGGAATGGACAATGCATCAGCGCACACTGTTCACCCGGACACCGTACCAGGGGCTTGACTGGGATCGATTCTGTGGCTTCCTGGACACGGAACAGGACGAGTTCTCCGCTATCCAAGATTGGATGCTTGCCGAACAACTGCAGCTGCTCCGCAATAGCCCCCTCTCCGAACGTCTCCTCCCCAGGGCAGATATTGAGACAGTCGAAGAGTTTCGGGAGAAGGTCCCGCTTAGCACGTATGAAGACTATGCAGACGTACTGAAGCCGGGTGCTGACCGCCTGCTCCCTGCCGCGCCATACTGCTGGGCTTATACAACCTACGGCGCCGGAGAATCCAAATGGATTCCTTATACGAGGAACGGATTCGAGCAGTTCTTAGACAGCGTCATGGCCAGCCTGCTCATCGCGGCTGCAGATGAGCCCGGCCATGTGAACGTTCATGCCGGTGACGTGGTCATGTACAACGTGCCGCCGCGACCCTATCTGTGCGGTCTCGCCGCCCCAGGGATGAAAGAGAAGTTCGGTCTGGCCGGCGTTCTCGACCCGATCGTGGCCGAAAAGCTGGAATTCAAAGACCGAATATCCGCCGCATTCAAAGAGGCGCTAAAGACAAGAGTCGACCTGATCATCTCAATGACCAGCGTCTTGCTGAAAACCGGAGAGCTGCTGGAGGGGCACGCATCAGACGCCGGAGCCGGCCGGAATCGATCAGATCTAAATCACCGCGCACTGGGTCGAATCGCGCGAGCCAAGCTGAAAAGCGCGTTAAAACGGCAGCCCATCAGGCCCCGCGATCTCTGGCACCCCAAGGGAATTGTTGGCTGGGGACTCGATACGAGCTGCTCCCGTGACAAAGTGGCCGAATACTGGGGCAGCCAACCTTATGAAATCTATGCCTCAACGGAGGGAGGCGTGATGGGAGTGCAGCCCGTCGATGGACGGGGCATTCTGTTCAATCCCAGAGCGGACTTCTTCGAGTTGATCCCGGAGGCTGATCTCGACTCTCTCGACCAGCCCTCCAACTCCGTCCCAAGAACCCTGCTGCCATCGGAGGCGGAGCCGGGCGGCAGGTACGAAGTCGTGATCACAAACTTCTACGGGATGCCACTGGTGCGCTACCGCACCGGCAGCTTGATCAGGTTCATGCCTGCAGAGGCTGTCGGCACCACGCATCGGACGCGGTTCGAAGTTATCGGTCGCAGTGACCAGCGCATAGATATTGCCGGCTTTACGAGAATCGATGAGAAGACCGTGTGGGAGGCTCTGCGGCTCGCCGACACGCCCTTCACCGACTGGGCAATGACGAGCGAACGCACGGAAGACGGGACCATCCTGCACATCTATGGCGAGCCCTGCGCCAACTCTGATCTTGCCGGGATATCGGACCGGATTCACGAAGCCTTGCGCCGGGTAGACCCGCTCTATCGGGACCTCGAGTCGATGCTGGATATTCGGCCGCTTCGTAGCACGGTGCTTCCGGTTGGCTCATTCAGCCGCTACTACGAACTGAAACGGGCCGCGGGCGCTCCGCTCACGGCCCGGAGGCCGGCGAGCATGAACGCCGACGCGTCCGTCATCGCGGATCTCAATTCCGCGGCAAGAGAAGTCGAGAAGCTGGCGGCATAGGCGCCGGAGAGCGGACAATGAACGGACTCTACATAACCCTCCCGTTTCTTCAGTTCGCGCTGAGCCTGCTGCTGGCCAGCATCGTGATCTTCAGTGACGCCAGAGACCGGCGTAACCGTCTCTTTGTTCTGTTCCTCTTCGCGATGGCCGTCTGGGGCGTTGGCATCTTCGGCATGAGAGATTCGTTCCCCGACGCGGTCCTGGCCCTCTCGTGGGAGAAGATCGCCCTCGCAGCCGTACCGTTCAGCGGAATCTTCTTCTATCACTTCGTAATCGCCTATACCCGAAAAGAAGGCCGTGCCCGGCTCCTCGTCGTCATGTACGCCCTCGGAGTCATCTCCGCGGTGCTTTCACTGGCCGGCCAGTCCGCCACCGGCATGGCTGAGACTTTCTACGGATTCGCTCCGGAGCTGGGGTGGTCGTTCCCCCTCGTTCTCATGGCCGCGTATCCCCCTGTGATCCTGGCGATCTACGAACTTACGCTCGCCCACCGGAACGCCGAGCCCGGGCATGACACGGCGAGACTCAGCGCTCTGAGGCTGGCTGCTCTGCTTGCCGTCGCCGGGGGGACTACAGATATTCTGCCGTCTCTCGGAATCGGCATCTACCCGATGGGTGTTCTGGGTAATCTGGCCTTTATCTTCATCGCGACCTGGGCGGTCGTTCGCTATCGGCTCATGGAGCTACGGCTTGTGCTCCGCCGTGGTCTCGCTTACATCGCGATCAGCTCTCTGGTGTTCGCGGTCTACGGCGTCGCCTACGGAGCCTTGTGGTTGCTAGCCCAAAACCTCAGCGCGACGGCAGTCGCTATCGCCGCGTTCGGCGCGGTCGTTATGGCTGGCCTGTTTGTGCAGCCGATCGTCGGACGGGTACAGACCTACATCGACAGGCTGTTTTTCCGGGAGCGAGTCGATCGGCTCAGTGCCATTGCGCGCATCGGCGAGATGGGGAATGACATTGCCGACCTGAAAGCGTTGACTGCCGGCCTGGTCGAGACGATGCGCAAGGGCTCCCAGAGTGACTGGACCGCTCTGCTCCTGCCAGACAGGACCGGCCGCGACTTCATCACCGTTGCGGACACCCGATCGCCGTCCCCGGCGATTCGCGTGGCACAGGATGGCCCCGTAGCGGCGGGGCTGGAGCTCCGACTCTCCGTGTTGCCAGTTGAGGCCAATGAATCGACGTACGCAGAAACGGGAATCGCTCCGGATGACGGTTCGCTTTACGCCGATGCTGGCGCCAGATTGGTGATACCGCTGGCCGTGAAAGGTTCTCTCACGGGGATGATCCTCGTCGGCCCAAAACTGGTCGGATCGGGCTACACGACAGAGGACCTCAAATTCCTCAGGACCGCAGCAGACCACGCGGCGACCTCGTTGGAGAACTCTCGCCTTTACGCCGCAGCAAAACGTGAGGCCCATGAAAGAACAGCCCTCGCAGAGTTGGGCCGTGTGGTCAACTCAACACTGGACCTCGAGAATGTTTTCCGTCGGTGCGAACAGCAGGTCCGACTCCTCCTTTCG
Organism: Chloroflexota bacterium; assembly: GCA_022567135.1. GTDB lineage: Bacteria > Chloroflexota > Dehalococcoidia > Lucifugimonadales > Lucifugimonadaceae > UBA1151. The sequence continues at coordinate 1,312 of JADFHP010000012.1, read as the reverse complement.
TACGATCGATTCGTCATCACGACCGTCGACCATGAGAACGGCATGCTGACAGATGCATTCGTTCACGGCGCCAGTGTGCCGGGCTGGGGCAACGGACATACGCATCCGATCAAAGGCTCGCCCCTCGAACCGGTTATCGCAAACCAGACCGGAATTATTCTGAACGGCGAAACCGATTCGATGCAGTATCACGACTATCCGGCCCGAGCCGCCAGCCGATCGGCTGGCCTGAGTTCGATGCTGGCGGTGCCACTGATATCAGCGGGTCAGGTGATCGGCACCATGAACCTCAAATCGATCGCTCGGAACGCCTACCTTGGGCGCCATCTCGAACTGGCGGAACGCGTTGGGGCACAGATCGCGACCGCCATCGCCAACTCTCAACACTACGAGAGATCGCTCCAACTTGCCGCGGAGCGGGAAGCATGGGTGCGGCTGGATGCAGACAATCACGAACTCCAGCGTGTCAACGAAGCGAAAAGCAAGTTCCTTTCACTGGTCTCCCACGAACTGAAGACGCCACTGGCAAGCATCCTGGGCTTCGCGGAGATTCTTCTCCGAAACAAGGAGGGCAATCTGGCCGAACGGCAGATACAGGGACTCCAGGTGATCGAACGGAACGGCCGAAGTCTCAACTCGCTTGTCAACGACCTCGTTGACGTTGGGAGAGGCCAATCGGGCGACCTGATCATCGAGCAAAGCAATTTCGACGCACAGGAACTCGTGGGCGAGCTGGCTCAGAGTTTCGTCCCCATCCTGGACGGTCGGCGCCAGACTCTGAGCGTTTCCCGCCCTGATGGCCACGTCTATGTTGAGGCCGACCGCGACCGCATCGCGCAGGTGCTGACGAATCTTGTGAGCAACGCCTCCAAGTATTCACCAGAGGAATCACTCGTGGAGTTGAGCATGTGGGAGCGGGAGGGCAGGCTCTATTTCAGCGTCCGTGACCACGGAATCGGTATATCACCGGAAGACCAGGAGAAGCTTTTCACACCGTTCTTCAGGGCCGAGAACGAGGAGACGAGGGCCGCTAGCGGCACGGGCCTCGGCCTGGTGATCACGAAAAATATCATCGAAAAACACGGCGGAGAGCTTACCGTCGAGAGCGAGATCGGTGTTGGCACCACGATGCAGTTCTATTTGAATATTGACCGAGCCGAAGAACGCGCCGACGCTCAACCAAACAATTCGGCATCGAAAGAAGACCGCGTTGAAGAAATCGTTCGAGCTGCCTGATGCAGCCAAAATAGACCATCAATCGCGATGGATTTATACACTTCGCCCGGCAAAGGGGCAGCAAGTGAGGGAGAAG
>JADFHP010000187.1 GCA_022567135.1 Chloroflexota bacterium | reverse complement strand
CGAGCAGGACGAAGCGCTCCGCGACGTTGAATGGGTGGTGGAACGGCAGGGAGGTGACGGCAGAGCCGAGCCTGATGTTCGTGGCTGTGGCAGACGCCCTGGCGAGGACCATCTCCGGGGAGGCGATGGTCTCCCAGCCGGCGGAGTGGTGCTCCCCTATGAAGAACTCGTCGTAGCCGAGCGCATCGACGAGGTTGATCAGGTCGATATCGCGCTGGAATGCGAGAGCCGGGTTTTCGGTCGGCAGGTGCAACGGCATCATGAAGAATGCGTATTTCATGTAATTGCCCGGAACTCCTCTTGAGTCAATTTTTGATTTCGTGTGCGTCTTCTTACGCGTCACGGGGCCACCCTGAAAGTAGCCGGGACGGTAACACCCGGATATGAGCGGGTCAACGCCCGTAATTCAAGCGGCCGTACCAACATGATTTAGCCGGAACCGTGTGAAAATGGGCCAAACCCGCGTCGAACGCCTCGTGGGCTGGACGTGGGACTCTCGCTACGCTGCGCGTGCCGGCTGGACCAGACGGCACAGTCGGGTGGCCCCGGGTCCAGGTCCTGCCGAGAAGACGAGGCGCTGACCTTGATGGCTGCAGCGGCACAATTTCTTTCCAGAAGCTCCGGTGTCCACCGGGTGGATGGCCGCGACGTCTATCTGAAGCTGGCGGTGGCGGTAGCGGGGACCTGGGTGCTGATACTGACCGCGGCGTTCATATTCAGCGAGCAGGCGGACAGGTATTCAAACGCCCACGTCGTGGCGGTGTTGCGGCAGCTGGTCTATGAGACGCCGTTCCAGCCGCTTTTCCTGGTAGTCATTCTCGTGCCGATCTATCTGGCGGCGGCGCGCGGCGTGGCCTGGCCGGCGCTGATCTCCGGCGGGCTGATGATGGTTGCCGCGCTGCTCCCATTCGCGCGATTCGCGGAGCTGGACGTCAACGCCGTGGTGGGAGCGGATCCGGTCGAAGGAATTCACAACTCGCTATTCCAGCTTGCGGGTCCGGGGCATGGGATGCCGCAGTTCGTATCTACGGTCACGTTGATGCTGATGGCTGGCCTGGTGGCGATGTTCTGGCAGCTACGAATCGGCGGCCTTATCGGCCTGATGGCGGTGATATCGATGGCTTTTGTCTGGCAGGCGGCGCTCGATGATCCTCCATCTATTGGTAACGCTCTGAAGATCGACTTCATCGATGGCAATCTGCAATATGGTTACTATGTGGCGTGGGCCGGTGCGATTGCAGCAGCACTGGGCGAATGGGCGTGGCGGCCCTGGTGGTCCAGAGCGGGCAGAAACCCTGGGAAAGCCGGCCCCACGGGGAGTGCGCCTTGAAGGATTTTATAGACGTCAGTAGCATCGGATCACCGCCATTGCGTCTGGGACGCGGTATCGCTCTCGTCCTGGGTGGGGTGGCTTTGGTGGCAGTTGCTGCATGCGGCGGCGGCGCCAGCTCCAAAGATCTCAAGATCACTTACGTCTCGCTTGAGGATGGCAATCAGGAGATCTACTCCATTCTGGCGTCAGGGGAAGAGAACTCCCGGCGCCTCACGTCGACGCGCGAGTTCAGCGAGTCGCGCCCCGCTTACTCGCCGGACGCGAGCAGCATCGCGTTTCTCTCCGATCGCAACGGCAGCGATGATCTGTATGTGATGGATGCCGATGGCAATGGAGAGCAGAGAACTGTAGAGACGGAGGGCAAACGGAGCGGCTTCGCGTGGTCGCCGACCGGGAAGCGAATTGCTTATGTTTCCGAAGCGGACGGATTGACCGAGATATTTGTTGTCGACGTCGAAGAAAAGGACGAGCGGCGGCTTACCAAGAATACGATTGTCGAGCAGTTGGGAGGCTGGTCGCCGGACGGTATCTGGATTGTCTACGCCGTGACGGGCGACGAAGCGGCGCAGGGAATTTACAAGAAGAATCCCGACGGGGTCGACGAAATCCAACTGACCGAGGATCCCGACTTCAAGCCGCAGTTCTCGCCGGACGGAAAGAAGATCGCGTTCGAGACGACGCGCGATGGTGCGACGGAGATTTACGTAATCGACGCGGATGGCGAGGAAGAGTCGAACGTGTCGAAGGGGTCGGAAGAGGACTTCGATTTCGACTGGTCGCCTGATTCCAAGAAGCTGGTCTTCGTCTCAGACCGCGACGGCAACGAGGAAATTTACGTCGCTTTGGTGAACGGGAAGGACGAGATCCGGCTGACGAACAACCGCGCTGTGGACTCGCATCCCCGCTGGTCGCCGAACGGCAAGCAGATCGTGTTCGCCTCGAATGCGGATGGTGACTTCGATCTGTTCGTTATGAACTCGGACGGCACTAATCAACGCCGTCTCACGACGACAGATTTCGACGCGCTACAGCCCGACTGGTAGGCCCAGATTCTCTGGACTACATATGGACTCGGGCGTCGCTGGCCAGACCTGGAGTTGCTGTCCGCAAGGGTAGGAAATCCGTAGGGGCGACGGCTTGCCTCGCCCGTCCCGCGTCGATGATGCAGCGCATGCGTTGATGCCAACAACGCGTGGGAGGGACGAGCCGGATTATCCCCATAAACGGCCGGCGTTTTCACCAGGTGAGTATGACTATTCAGCGCGGCTCCTCACGTTTTCTCGCTGCTGCCCGCAGTCGGCGGGCTTCCATGCCGCGGTGTGAGCGGCTATATTCATGGCCCCTGCCGATAACTCGGACGCAAAATGGATATCCCGGCGCTATTTGAGACTGGAGTGAGAATGAGTACCACTTACAAGATTCTGATCCTGGGCGCATCCTACGGCTCGCTGCTGGGCGCGAAGTTGACGCTTGCCGGGCACACGGTCAAGTTGGTCTGCCTTCCGGAAGAGGTCGAGCTGATCAACGCCGAGGGCGCGCGGGTGCGCATGCCGGCAAAGGGCGTGGAGGGGCTTGTCGAGCTGAACACGCAGGAGATGCCGGGCGATCTGTCGGCGGCGGGTCCGGGCGACGTCGATCCCGGAGACTACGATCTCATTGCGCTGGCGATGCAGGAGCCGCAGTACGGTGCCCCCGAGGTGAGCGATCTTTTGAGTCGGATTG
>JADFHP010000091.1 GCA_022567135.1 Chloroflexota bacterium | reverse complement strand
TAGTCTTCAATCAGCGCAACCCGAAGCGCCATGAAGACGGACGCCGCTTCGGACTCTTCAGGATCATCCACCTTGCCGTTGGCGTCGACCACTTTATAGCCGACTATCGACTCGCCATCTTCGGAAGCCACCGTGCTGAAGCCACGATATTTACCCGCGGTGAAACGTTCGATATTGCGAGTTGCCGCCTGCATCGCAGACCGGCCAAGCGGGCGGCGCAACAGTACTGGCATTGCGTCCCGGCCCGCGGCGGCGTCCATCCCATCGTCCCCCGCGTCCTCGCCCGGCATTTCAGGCATTCCAGCCAGTTCCGTCTCCGACTGCGTCAGGTCTCGTTCCAGGCTCGATAGCTGAGCCTGGAGGCGATCGATGTGGCCTGGAAGCTCTGCGAGTTCTGCCTCGACTTGTTCCTGCGAAACCGTCCGCAACTCTTCCTCCAGCTCGGCCGAATCGACGCCGGTCAATAGCGGCGTATCGATCCGCATCTGGTCCAGCTCATCGGCCAGTCGCCGACGCTTCGCCGCGCCATCTGTCAATTCGCGGAAGTGGCCTTCGTCCTCCGCGCCGATCTCGTCGAGGGTGGCCCGGAGCAATGATTCCGCTCGATTCGCCTCTATTTCAGCTTCAGATGTCCGCTCGATCAATGATCTCGACATTTCTTCGAGATCGGCGAGCTTCTCCTCCAATGCGGTGGCTGCCTCGGCTCCTCTCTCGACGGCGTCAAAGGCCGCAGCGAGATCATCATTTTCGGATACGTCCGCCACCTGCCTGACGCGGTCCTCCAATTCGCCCGCGCTCGCCTGTAGTCCTTCGAGCTTTTCCCGCAGGATCTCAACCGCGGAGATACGCACGCGGACCGGGTCCAGCGCTTTTGAAATCTTGCGGACGCCGTCTGGATCCAGATCGGTATCAAGCCCGGCCTCGCTCAGCCACTGAACCCATTTATCAAGAGCGGCTTCTGACGACGCGGTGGCCTCGCGCAGTTGATCGTCAGCCCCGGCGACGGCCTTTTGGCTTTCCTCACGTTTCTCTTCGAGATCCGTGAGCTTCGAGCGTAATTCCGCAGCTTCACGCAATGTCGTGATCTGGCGCCCGGTTTCCGTCGTCGCGTGATCAATCAGCTCCACGGTCATCGGTGGGCGACCACCGTCAACTTTCGGACCCAGCGACTCCGCGTACTGCGCGACCAGCTTCTCGAACTCGCCGGTTAATGCGTCAAGCTCTCTGGTTGCCGTCTCAAGGGCTTCGTCCAGCGCCTCGATCGGATCACCGAACTCGTACGTCACCTCTTCTGCGGCTACTTCGGCGCTGTGTGGTTCCTCTGCGCCGTCAGCTACCGGAACCTCATCTACCGGTTCGCTTTCGACCGCGGAGATCTCCGCTTCGGCAGGCTCAGGCCCAGCCTCCGAGGCCTCTTCCGCTTCGGCAGGCTCAGGCCCAGCCTCCGAGGCCTCTTCCGCTTCGGCAGGCTCAGGCCCAGCCTCCGAGGCCTCTTCCGCTTCGGCAGGCTCAGGCCCGGCCTCCAAGGCCTCTTCCATTGCGGCTGCCGGCTCCTCGCCTCCACCGTCCCCAGGCTCGTCCGCGCCTTCGGCCTCCACCACAGCTGCTTCCGGTTCCTCGGCTGCCGAATCGGCCTCTTCTTCCTCAGTCGCTTCTTCGGCTTGTTCCTGGATTTCGGAGGCGTCGCTCTCGGCGGCAGGCTCTTCATCCACCTTGGATTCGCCCACTACGTCAGATCGCTCGTCTCCGGCCGCTTCGGTGGGCGCGGCCGCCTCGTCTTCGCTCTCTTCGTCTTCGTCATCTTCGGAAACTGGCGGCGAAGCAGGGCGCGCTCGATCGACCGATGCGCGCAGGGATGAGACGAGACGCATGACGAACGGACGGCGCTTCTGACCGGACGCACTCCAGATGCCGTCCTCACTCATCTCGCCGAGGACCTCTTCGTCTGATTGATCTTCTGTCTCGTCAGCGAATTTCAGCACCCGGGCGAGCAGACTTCCGATTCTTCCCTTCGCACGGTCATTTCGCCGCTGCGCCTCCCGCAGCTCCTCGGGGATCGAAGCCTCGGCCTCGGCCATGGCCACCGATGCCTTCTTCTCATCGACTTCGGAGCCGGTGTCGTCAGATTCTGGCTCATGATCCTCGTCGCCGGTCTCATGAGATCCACCGGCCTCAACACCGGCGCTTTCGGCTTCTCGCCTTTCAATCTGGATGAACCTCCCGAGGAGCTCCCTGATCCCGAAGAGGGAGCGACCTTTCGCAGCCTTCTCAGACGGCTTCTCGTCTTCACCACCGGAATCCCTGGCGTGGGATTCCTGGGAAGTCGTTTTGTCAGTATTGGAAGACTGGTCTTCCACGGCCAGGTTGACGGACATTTCCGCTTTCTTTAACCGCGCCTGGCGTGCCCGCGCGCCGGGCGCGGGCACGCGTGCGAAGGTCCATCGGACGATGGAGATGAGAGCCCTCGCCGCGGCCGTGGGCAGTGTCAATGAACTCCACAACCAGACTGCAGCGGCATCCTGGCCTGAACTGTCAGCAGTCTGCTGAGCTTCTTTGGGATACCTGTCTTTGCGGATGACCGAGCGTCCGAAAGTGGGATGGCGCTGCAACCACAAGAACATCACAGCAAACAGGACGCCGACGATCCCGGCTCCGATCATCACCATGCCGGTTCTCTGCACCGGGTTGTCGGCGGCGATCTTCGCGGCCCCCCAGACGATGAGTCCTACGAAGAGGAAGGCAGCCGATGTGATCGACTGCGCCTGCATCACGATCCGGCTTACACCCGAGCCGAGCCGCCGGGCATCCGACCGCTTGATATGCAGGTCGGCTATAACATTTTTCTTGCCGGCAATGGCCAGTACGGTGGCTTTGAGCGAGCGCAGAGTGCCCAGGCGTAGCGCCAGATCGCTCTCTTCACCCGCGGCAAGATCTCCGATTCGATGGATTGCGGTCTGCGTCGCGGCCAATTCCACGGCAAACTCGGCGTTCGCATTCAGAGCTGAAGTATTGTTCTGCTCGGCGGAGTCCAGGGTGTCTGCCGCCTGCTGAATGGCATCATCGTGCTCGTTGATTTCCGCCGGATCGACGGCGGCTGCAAATTCCCGTACTCGCTCGGCAGACCATTCCTTGCCGATCTCCGACAGATCCGATTCCAGGTCGGCCTGGGCGCCGTGAAACTCTTTTTCAGCCTCCGCTGTCGCGTCGAGTAGCCTGGTGTGGCCCTCCCGGGCTGGCACCAGTTCATGGATCTCTCGGTATCGCGCAGCCTCTTCTTCGGACGGACGCAGCCCGTCCAGCTCCGATGATTTCGCCGTCTCGGCGGCCTGCGCGGCATCCAGTTGCGCCTGCGCTTCCGCGCGGCCCGCGGTCACTTCCTCGAGCCTTCCGATGGGGTCATCGGAAAGATACGGGAGCCTCGGCAGATCGTCCATCTGTCGCTGCAGCTCGAGCATCGTGTTCCACGTCGGGCGCACCTGCTCGAGGATCTTCAGGCGGGCTTCACGCCTTCGGGATCCCCGCAGCCGCCTGCCCACGCCCTTGACCGATCGTGCGAGGTTGTCCGACCGCGCCACCTGGTAGTCGCGGGCGATTCGCATCTCGTCCATGATCTCTTCGATCGTTGGGACGTCGATCTGTCCGGCGCCTTCCCGGAGGACGGCTTCCGCTTCGGCGGCTTCACGGGCCTTCTCAGCGAAGGTCTCGGCGATCTGCCGCCGGACTACTTGCCGGAACGCCGTGATCTCCCGGGCATCGATCTGCACGAGCCTGCGGAACTCTTTTTGCCCGACCCGACCTATGATCTGGTCGAGTGACCCCACTGGGCCGGTGATGGTCACCAGGCCGGCCTGATCGTCATTGGAATCGGCGCCTGCCCGCCGATAGCGGGCGACCGTGACCGGGCCATCTGGCGAATCGAATCCGAGAAACCCGCCGGATGCCCGCCGGGTCGGCGTTTCGAGCACTTCGATGCCGCTATTGTCGGACTCAAAACCGAATATTACAGACCAGATGAAATCACGGAGAGCGACGGCGGCCGGTTCATCTTCCGCCACAACCAGATTTAGCCCTTCTGTGAATTCGCTGATCAGCGAATCCTCAAAGGGCCCAAAGCCGTCTATGTAAAGACTGCTTAGATGCACATATCCCCGCTATGCAATTGTGGCGTCGCGCAGTTGCGGACCCGGTCATGCAAGCAGTACGCGTTGTGATGAGGATATGCATCTGGTGAGCGAATAGAACCTGCAGAGACCCCAGTATGCGTGTGAGTTAGCCACACTGCCGATTTCACACAATTAAGTGGCCCGCGGGGAACTGCGCGCGCCTAGAGGCGGATGATCTCCGGGCCACCGGCCCGCGCAGCCTCTGCCGCCGCTTTCATCCGGTCGACGGTCTCCTCATGGCATGTGAGCAGCAATATCTGGTGCTCTCGCGAGAATTCAACAATGGCTTCACTCGCGGCCACGGATCTCTCCGCGTCGAAGTTCACGAGCACGTCATCCATCAGCACCGGCACCGGCTCTGAGTGCTCCGCGTACTCATCGATGAAGGCGAACCGCATTGCCAGATAAAGCTGCTCAGCCGTGCCCCGGCTCAGCTCCGTCACCGGCTTGACTCTACCTGTCGACTCGACGACCTGGATCTCCTCCTCGCCCATGATCGCCTCCACTCTCTCGTAGGCGCCGCCGGTAATGCGCCGGAAGTGTTCCGAGGCCTTCCGCATGAGCGGGGCCTGGCGCTCGCTTTGATACTCCGTGCGGGCGGCATCCAGAATCTGCTTCGCGACAGTGAGCAGGCCCCACCGGTGAGCATCTTCCTGCACCAACTGCTCCAGGCGGTCTATTTCCGCCTGTGTTTCGGAAGTCGGATTCGACTCCTCGGCGTCCCGCCGGCTTTTCTCAAGTCCGCCAAGGTCCTCCCGAAGTTGTCCCAGGTCAGCTTCGAATAGTTTGATCTCATCGACCAGAGTTTGACGCTTGGCTTCGATTTCCTCCGGCGAGGTGGCTCCGATGTCGTCAACGATCCCGCCGCCGTCTGAACCTGAAAGGACTGGATTGTCTTCGATGACCCGGCGCAGATCGCGCTCCAGGGTTGTTCTCGAGTCAGAGGCATCGCCAAGCGCTCGGAACTTCTCTTCCTCGCCGTCGGAGCAATCCGCCGCGCCCAGTAAAGTTGCGGTCTCAGACTGGAGGCGTTTCGACTCGTCCTCGAGCACGACCCTCTGTTTTGTCCACGAGTCGACGCGCTGCTTCAACGTCTCGCCACTTGCCAGAGCATCCTGGTGGGCTCGGAACCTCTGGCCCAGTTCATCCAGCGCCTGTCCCGCGTTCAACGTTTCCAACTCGCGCATTCCTGCGGACGCGAGTATCGGGGCAAGCTTGGCCTCGATATCTCCAACTGCCTGCGTCATCTCGTCGATTCTGGCGTGGAGGCTCTTCGCCGATATCAGTTTCTCCCGGAGCGAGCCGAGATCGCCGAGCGCGCCCACAGCGCCGGAAAGATTGTGGGATTGATCCAGGTGAAGCGATGCAAGGCAGCTCATCCACTCGATCTTGACTGCCTCACCCCCCTGCTCGGCCTCCTGCAGCGCAGAGGACGCTGCGGCCGCGTCACGACTGGCACGCTCGACACGGGCGGACGCTTCCTCCAGAGACGCCTGCTCACGATCAAATCCCTCTCGTCTTGCCAGCGCCCGGTCCGCGCCGCTCAGTGACTCCACCAACTCACGTTCCGTCGGGTTCACGCCGACGTGCAGCAAGTCCACCAGGCTGCCGATCTCTTGTTCCAGATCTTGATAGGAAGGAGCCGTGAGCGCGGCCTTGCCGTCGGCGGGCGCCGCAGGCCGGGGGCCGAGACCAATCAGGCGCCGCAATCCGTTGAGCACGGCTCGCAGGAACACAATGAACCAGCCCGTCCGTCGCCCGTCCGGCGGTGAGCCTCCATACGCGGATCGCTGCGATTCCGACCGTTCAACGACTGCCGCCCTCAGCCGCTCCAGCCGGTCCCGGCGCACCCTCAGCTCATCCGTTACCTCGGTGGGGACGTTTGCAATGCGTTCAACTCTCCGGCGCGCCGCGGTTTCATCCTGTTGGGTGTCTGCAAGAAGAGTAGCGGCTCGATCCGCAGCCTCACTGTGGCGAACCGCAGTCGATCGGGCTTCGTCAAGTTTCTCGCCGGCCAGATTCACCCGCCGGCTCGCCCCGCCGCGATCCACGAATCCCTCGAGTCGTTCTTCATCCCAGGTCTCGCCAATGGCGGCCAGGCCGGCGGCAATCTCCTGGTGGGCAGTATCGGCTTCCAGTTCGACCCGTGGCAGATCCCTGGCTGCTTCGATATACAGATCGTGCCTGTTCAGTAGCCGGAGAATGTCGGATCTGGCCTCGTTGAACACTTCAACCACTCCCAGATGGTCAAGAGCCGATTCACTTTCCGAGGCCTGGACGTTGCCGGTGTTGATCTGCTCTCGCACCGAGTCGAGCGAGGCCTTCAGCTTGTCGAGACGTGCAACGCCTTCGGGAGGAAATGGGCGGGCCTCAGGAAGTTCGGCAAGTCCTGACTCGATCGCCGCTTTGCGGGCCGACGCCGCCCTCAGCTGGTTGATAGACCTGTAGCGAAGTTCCTTCGTACGCGCCGCCTGAAGGTTCTCTTCCAGGCCGGCGATCTGTCCGCGAAGAGACGCTATGTCACTGGTGAGCCCTTCGTAATGCGTCAGCGCCTCTGCCTTCTGCTGCAACTCCAGGCGTCGATCTTTCAGGTCACGCAGGTTCGTCCGCAACTTTCCGGCGGCTGGTGACCAGAGACCGGCGGGCGTTGCCCGCTCGTCGTCCAACTGCTTCATCGCGGCGGGGAGACTCACGCTCCCAAGACCAAGGCCCGCCGAGTAGATCCGGTCCTTCACAGCGTCCGCGCTCAGCGAATCCAGCGACTCAAGCTCGATCAGGCTGATGCTGAAGACGTTTTGATAGAGGGTGCTATCGACGCGGCCGATAAGCTGCTGAAGAAGCTCCTCGCCACCCGACGAATCGCCTGTCACGGTGGGCGCCTTGCCTTCGACACGATGAAAGATATATCGGCCACCGTCAGCAACCTCTATCGAGACACTTCCCGCGCCTGATTCACCCGAAAGATGCGTGTAGTTGAAGCGGAACGCGCCAGCAGCGTTGGCCCGCATCTTCCCGAACAACACCATCCGGATGAACGCCCTGATCGCCGACTTCCCTGCCTCGTTCGGCCCGTAAATCACGTTGAGTCCGGCCGCGATGCCCCCACTGCCGGGATTCCATCCCGAGTGCGGCCCGTAGTTCTCTATGCTGAGATCGGTGATGCGCATTTCAGGCCGCAGGGGCCGCTGAGTCATCTGGCTCAAGCAGGTCCGCGAGATACCATCGGGCCTCATCGACGAGTTCGCTTATCTCTTTGTCCTCGAGTTTCTCCAGACCGTCGCGGCGGCCGGAAAACACCTCGGCAAGAGCTGCCTGAAACTCTTCCGTCGCCGTGCTCCCGGCCCGCTTAAGAACCTCGCCGAGGAAATCGTCCTGCTGCGCCCTGTCTTCGAGATCGATGTCCGGTTTCGTCTCATCGGTCAACCGTTCCAGCCAGACCCAGGGCGTGATCATGGGGAGGTCCGCCTGCAGGAGATCAACGAACTCTTCCTTCGCAACGGGGTCTGCGAGATCGGCATGCACCGGTCCCCTTCCGGTAAGCGTCAGCCGGCAAACCACGTCCCGCCCGTCACCCGCCAGCAACGCCACTTCCAGGGCGTTCATCACCTCGTCGCGCAGGTCGTCGACACCCACCAGACCTTCTATAGAAACTTCCCGCACGTCCCAGCGAACTACATCCAGCGCCCGGAACTCGAGGTCGACAACCCCCGCGCCATCGACTTGCACGACGTAGCAGCCGCGCGCGCCGGGCTCATCCGCGGCACGGGCCTGGACATTGCCGGGGTAGACGATCGTCGTGAACTGATCCCGATACGGCACGCCTGATTTGTGGATGTGGCCAAGCGCCCAGTATGTGTGCTGCTTCGCCTTCAGGTCATCCACAGTGCACGGCGCGTAGTTGGGATGGGCCGGGTCGCCGCCCAGATTGCAGTGGAGCAGGCCGATGCTGAACAGCTCGCCATCGGGAGGCTCAGAGAACCTGGCGGCAAGGTTTTCCGTCACGTCGCGTTGCGGGTAGCTGACGCCCTGAATGCGGGCGATCGACTCGCCATCGCGCGTTGCCTCCGCCCACTCCGGCTCGGCGCCGAAGAAGTGAGCGGCGTCCGGCCATCTGATCGACGAGTAGCGGCCGTTAAGAGGATCGTGATTGCCGTGGACTACGAAACTCTGGATGCCGGCGTCGGCGAGTTTTGCAAGCGCGTCACGAAACCTTAGCTGCGCCCGCGGGGATCGGATAGCGCCGTCGTAGACATCGCCCGCCACAAGAAGGAAATCTACCGCTTCCTTAAGGCAGAGCTTGACCAGATTGTCGAGTGCCTCGTAGCCCGCCTCCTGCACGCGGGCTCCAACGACATCATTGCGCGACTTCAGGCCAACGACAGGGCTGTCGATGTGCAGATCGGCGGCGTGAACGAATTTGAAGGGTTGCAAGGGCGAATAACCGGGGGCTCAGGGCGCCCTCTCGTGAGTCGGAGGGATGCGGCGATTCTAGCAACGCCGCGCCGCTATTCAGAGGCTCTGCTGTCGATAGTTACGCTCCGCGCCCGGCCATATCCCGCGTCGCCGCGCATCTCGTCGCACCCGGCCATATACCGTGCGCTCATACTTGGACTCGGGCCGCGCAAAACCACCGTTTGTCGCGTATGAACGCGTCCGGGCCGGGCAAGCCCGGCCCCTACAGGTCTTTCATCTCCAGCTCGGTCGTGATGTCGATTGCCTTGTAGATCGACCGGTAGACCGGGCAGGACATGGCGTGGACGCGATGCGCCCGGTCTGCGGCCTCGCGCTTATCGGCGGGCAGCTTCAGCCAGTATTTGACGTGGATACGCTTGATGATGAGGACGTTTCCGTCCTTCTCGATTTCGCCGACCGCGTCTGAGCCGAATGTCTCGGGGTTCGCAGGGATTCCGCGCGCCTCAAGGGCGCCGCCAAGTGTGCCGGTCAGTCAGCCGGCGGCGGCGGAGACCACGTAATCGAGCGTGGTCGCATGGACAGGCAGCGAGCCCGGCTCTACGCCGTAGTGCTCAGCGATCTCCGAGTGAACGCTGAACCAGATCGGCTCGGGCTCGGCGGGTATGTAGGCCTTGCGTAACGCACCCCTGATCCGCTCGATGCGGACGTTCGATCGGTAGACGACTTCGTCAGACATTTCTACCTCCAATAAAAACGCGCAACTACGGGCCCTTCGTCACCCACGCCTGTTTGCGTGGCTCACCGGCGGCCTGCAGCAGCGCCGTGATGTAGCCGTAGCAGAAGGCGAACGCCGTTCCCTGGGCGTCGGCGCCGGATATCTCCGGGACGTGGTCGGGCATGAGCATGTACTCGTACCCCACCTCCTGGTACGTCTGCAGCGCCTGCCACATGTCGATGCTGCCCTCATCAGGAAACGACTCCATGAAGTCCAGCTTGTGGCCTCGAATATTCCGGAAATGGACGTTGAAGATCTTCTTCCGGCTGCCGAACCAGCGGATGACGTCGAAGATCTCCTCGCCCGGGTCGTCCAGCATCTCCGTCACTGTGCCCTGGCAGAAGTTGAGGCCGTGGTACGGGCTCTCGTGCATCCCGACGAACTTCTTCATACCGTCGATAGTGCCAAGCACGCGTGTCACGCCCATGTAGCCCGGCGGCGTGTACGGATCGTGCGGGTGGCAGGCCATCCGGACCTTGTTCTCTTCAGCCACGGGGACTGCCCGCTCAAGGAAATAGTCGATGCGCTCCCAGTTCTCCTCGACGCTCAGCTCGCCGGCAATACCGGGCGGCGCGTCCTGGTCCATCTTCGCCCAGCGGAAGGCCGAGTTGCTCGAGCCGCCGCGGCCAGTCTCCCTCTCCGAGCGCGGGATGCCGATGATGTTCATGTTGTACTTGACGGCCGGTATGCCCGCCTCGCCGCACATGCGGATGATGTTCTGCACGACCTCGATCTCGCGATCGCGTTCGGGGCTCTTGCCGAGCATGACGTTGGGGCTCTGGCTGACATCCAGCGGCGTCGAGCTGAGCGGAATCTGGACCATGTCCAGTGTGATCCCGTAGCCGGCCAGCTTCTCCTTATGCGACTTCAGATCGTCGAGCGTCCACTCCCGCGCATCCTTCGGCGGGTCGGAGCAGACGTTGACGACGCCAAGTTGCGCCCACTGCTCCAGATCCGAGTCGCCCCGTGCGCCAACCTGCGTGCCAACGTACATGCATGCTTCTCCCGCGTTTCACATACCGTTACTGAAGAACTTGCGAGAGGATACACCCGCAGGCCAGGCGCATGGCCCGCAAACTACGCCTCCAGCAGATACCGCTTCGGGAACTTGGCGACAATCGAGTAGAGGACGTCGACCATGTTGGCGACTCTCACACGCGCCACCTGTGAGCAGAGCTGGTAGGCCGCGATGCGCTCGAAGCCGTAGTCGGCCTCCAGCCAGCCGATCAGGTCGTAGAAGGCGATGCGGGCCGCGTCCTCCATGGGCCGGGCGCTGCCCACGGACATGATGTACTCGTCGTCCTCGATGCGCGGCGTCTCGAGGCGTTGGCCCTTGATGAGATCGACCGTGAGCGTGCCGGTCGTCGGTATTTCGGGAGCCACGCCGCACACCTCACCGTCGCCCTGCGTCACGTGGCCGTCGCCCACGAACAGCAGCGCGCCTTCAACGGCCACCGGCAGAAATATCGTGTTGCCGGGTCGCACGTCCGCGGCGTCCATGTTCCCGCCATGAAAACCAGGTGACAGCGTAGAGATCGCCTCGGTAGCGGGCGACGTGCCAATCGTCCCGTAGAACGGCTCGATGGGTATGGCGGGGATGTCCAGGTTCGGGTCGTGGATCATGCCCTCGTCCGTGAGGGGGTGCAGCAGTATCCGCTGTTCCAGCGGCTCGTTCAGCACCCTCGTGTAGACCGTTCCGCACAGTCCGCCGAACTCCGGGATGATGCAGCTCACGGCGTAGTCGCGCGTCAGCTTGATGTCATCGACGCGGACGGCCAGGGTATCGCCGGGCTCTGCGCCCTCGACGTATATCGGCCCGGTGCAGGGGTTCACGTACGGGAGCTGGATTACGGTCGCCAGATCGATGTCCGGCGAGTCGATCTTGTTGGCGAAGGCGTCCAGGGTAGATACCTGAAAAGTCTCCCCCGCCTCCACCGTGGCAATCGGCGCCTGATATGGCCCCATCACCCATGCGAGCTGTTCCGTCGGCGGCGGCATTATGTGCTGCACACTGATCCTCCACTCCCTATGTTGTCCATCGGAATCCTGCTGGTATGTGGCCTTACGACGCGCCACCCGCGCGCGCCTGCCCCACCGCCTGCCGCCAGCCGCTGTAGAGGCGCTCTCGTTCGGAGGCGCGCATCTGCGGCTCGTATCTGGCCGATGGCGTCCAGTAGTGCTCAAGGTCGGCCTCGCCGTCCCAGACGCCGAGCGTGAGTCCGGCGAGAAATGCGGCCCCGAGGGCCGTTGTCTCGGGAA
>JADFHP010000090.1 GCA_022567135.1 Chloroflexota bacterium | reverse complement strand
GCAGCGCGTCGCAGCGCTCCAGGGCCTCTTCCGAGTTGGTCCCCTCGCAGAGCAGCACCATGTTGCCCAGGACAACGAAGTCGCCGTACTTCGTCTGGAGCTTGCCGCTCCAGGCCGCGAGATCGGCCGTCCCGCCGCTCGCCAGCTTCTTCCGGTCCTTCAACCCGACCGGCCAGCTCGTGGTCCCCTCATCCAGTTTCGCGTCCTCGCCGCTCGCCTCGTCGGCCGGCGCCACACCGAATGCAATGGCGTCTTCATGGCTGCCGTAAAAGCGCACTTCGTAATCGATGGGGTTCTTGCCGTCGGCCTTGAAGAAGCCGAACCACGCGTCGACGGCGCCCGGAAGATCGGTCACGTCGTACTGCTTCGAGGTCTTGAAACCGGCCGACTTCAGATCATCCACGGAGAAAATACGGCCTAACACGGTTATCTGCTGCTGCCCGGGGGGCGCGGAACTTGCTCCACCGTCACTGCCACAGGCGATCGCAGCCAGCAGCAGCAACGGAACCGCAACCCGGCGGAAATTCATCACGCTCGGGCCGGAAATCGGACCTACGCCCATTCGCCTTCGAGCGGGAGACCGTGCTCCTCCCAATCCGAGATGCCGCCGGCGTAGCGCCTGACATTCGTGTACCCGCCAGATGTGAGCTGATCGTAGGCGTACTTGCTCGCCGCGCATTTCACGTCGGAACAGTAGACGATGATCTCATCCGAAGGATCAAGAACGGCCTTCGCCTTTGTTGGATCATCGACATGCAGAGAGCCGGGGATGTGCTTCGCTCGGTACGCCCAATCGCCGAGAACCATCACGAGTTTGAAATCATCGTGTCGTTCAAGTTTGGCTTTCAGGTCTTCGCGGCTGATCAGTAGCATTGGCTGAGATCTCGATTCAGGCACCCTGTTGTATTCACTTCTGGTCATTCAAAAATCGATCGGGCGTCCGGCTACGAAACGACGGTGACTTCGTCGCCCAGCTTCACCTCGCCGCTGCTGAGCGGCGTTACGAACAGCCCGCGCTGGCCCTCTATCTTCTCGCGCAGGCCGGGCCGAATCAGTTCCATGTTCCCGCATGGGTCGCACAGCTCGCCAATCTGGAACTCGAGGCTTTCTCCCACCCTCAGGATCTGGCCTTTCTGGAGGCCGAATAGCGAGATGCCTTCTACTGACAAGTTCTCACGAAGCTGCCCGGCCTCCACTTCGAGCGTCTCCATGACGGCGCGGTCCATCAGCAGGATCTGGCGGCTGCTTCCGGCCTTCGCATGGCGGTCGCCGACGAGTCCCTCGCCGGCCTTCACCTCGGCGCTCTCCACCACGCTCATCGGCTGCCGCCTCGCGACGTTGAGACGGATATCGACGATCTTGCCTGTCTCACTCATTTCGATCTCCTCTGGGTTCAATACTCGGAGGATACATTACCCGGTTGATATACCCAGTTCCTCTTGCAACGTTCGAATCGTCTCCATCCGGCTGCGGCCTGGCCTTCGCTCACGCATGGATATGGGCAGGTTCTGGACTTCCGGGACGATCTTCACCGAGATAAATACCGGCCCCTCTTCTTCCATGATTCTGCCGACGTTCGTCACGAAATCCTCCAGATCGTCGAAGGAGTGCGTGGACTTATATCCCGCGCTCTTCGCCATCCCGGCGTAGTCGATCTCCTGGGCGTTCGGAACCGGCTGCCCTCCGGTGGTCGCGTAACACTCGTTGTCGAGCAGGAAGTGGAAGAAGTTCTTCGGCTTCTTGCCCGCGATCGTGGCGAGCACTCCCAGGTTCATCAGCAGGGCGCCCTCGGAATCGAACAGCACCACCTTCTCGTCCGGCAGGCCCAGGGCCAGGCCTAGCGCCGAGGGAGTGGTCCCTCCCATCACGCCGCCGAGAGAGACATCACGCCGCTCGTTGGTGCTCACATCGCTCCAGTGGCGGCCGGCCGTTCCGCTCGTCGTCACGATCGCGTCGCCACGATGCTCTCCAAACGCCTTCATGACGTCCAACGCTTCAATCATATTTGGCATGCCAGTAACTCCAGTCAGCCCGATTACCGGTTGAACCCGTGGTACTCGTCGCCGATCAACACCGCGACCGGCCGTCTGGTCGACCGCGCCTCTTCGAATGCGTCGCTGATGCGTGAGCCATCGGCATCGTTCTCAACGAAGTAGTAGTTGATGCCGAAAGCGTTCAAGAATGGCTCGGTGTAACGCGCGGCCGTATCCGGCGTCTTACCCCTGCGGGTCCAGCCCCGGTAGCCGATCACCAGCACCAGCGGGAATCCCGCGTCCAACGCCATCCCCCGGATTGAGTCGCCCGACTCCATCATCCCGGTATTCTGGATCAGCACAACAGGCACCTTGCCCGCGGCGTTCAGGCCAAGCGCAACTCCCATGCCCTCGCCCTCCCTGGATATCGGCACGACATCGAGCCAGGGCTGTTCCAGCATCAGCTCATAGAGGTAGTTCGTCTCGCTGTCGGGGATGGTCACCACGTGGGTGACGCCGTTCTTCTCGAACTCCTCAATCATCGTTTCGGGTTTTAAAACTGCCGCCTGTTCTTGAACCATTGGGGGGTGAAACTCCTGACTGCGAGGTTGAGAGAAGTCGATCAGTTCCCATGATCAGGGAACCGGCCCAGTCCCGGATGATACCGCGCGCCGCACAGGTTCGCGCCGCGCGGCATCGCGGTTGAGACCGCGGTGCCGGTGATTCCGTGTAACCCATCGGGGTCAATTCGCCCCCGATCAGGCCGCTAACGGGCCATTCCCCGAGAAGGTGCAGGCGTGCCTGCCTAGCGGCCCGCCCGGCGGGGACTCTGTTCCGGCGCCGGATCCTCGTCGGAGTGATCGTCCCCGCACCTGCATATCTGCCGCAGCATCGTGAACGGATAGATGCCGGTCGAATGGCCATCGCTCCACGCGAACTGGACGGCATATCTGCCCACCGGGAGAAAATCGACCGCAAAGATGTCGCCCGGCACCGACAGGACGTCCAGCAGTTGGCGGCCCGTCATCTCCTCTATGCAGGCCGCACAGGCGCAATCGATGCGCAACTCCCTGAAGGGGTAGCGGCTCATATGGCCATCCGACCATTCGATCACCACATCGTCCATCTCGAGTCTGATCTCTTTAGCTTCGAACAACCCTGGGAACACCCCTGCCGCTATTGATGTACTGGCGCTGTGCCGGAAGATCGACCCTCGATGCTAGCACGGTGAGTTAGGCCCGCCTCGACACGTCCCATCAGCGCCGCTACTCTTGTGCACCGGCGGCGCTTGCCGCGCCGCTCAGATCATCACCCCCTCCTGACAAATTGAAGAGGCAGGCATGAGCGCAGACACAATACGAATCGGCATCATCGGCGCGGGTGGCAACACCCGCTCCCGGCACATCCCCGGACTCAAGGCTCAGGATGGCGTAGAACTCGTGGCAGTCGCCAATCGCAGCCGGGAATCGAGCGAGAGAGCTGCGGCAGAGTTTGATCTCGGCGCCGCCGTCGATACCTGGGAAGAGATCATGCTGGACGATGAGATCGACGCCGTCTGCATCGGCACATGGCCGTATATGCACGCCCCGCTTACCATCGCGGCGTTGGAATCCGGCAAGCACGTGCTGGTGGAAGCGCGCATGGCGTCGAACTCCCTTGAGGCTCAGGCGATGCTCGATACGCTCAAAGCCAATCCCGGACTGGTAGGCCAGGTCGTCCCGGCCCCGCACTCACTCGGCGTCGATCAGACAGTGATCGACAAGCTGAGCGACGGATACGTCGGTGAACTCATCGCCGTCGAGGGTTTCATGGCCTCCGGCAGCAATTTTCCAGAATGGGATTCACCGGTTCACTGGCGGCATGATCGAGACCTCTCCGGCAACAACATCATGACGATGGGAATCCTCTACGAAGCGATGATGCGATGGGTGGGCCCTGCCGCCACCGTACAGGCCCTCGGCCAGACCGTCGTGAAACATCGCGATAATGAAGATGGCCGCCGCATCGCGATGACTATCCCGGATCACGTGGACATCCTTTGCCGGCTCGAGCAGGGGGGACAGATGCGTTTCGCAGTCTCCGCAGTCATCGGCCACGCGCCCGCAATGCTATTCACCATCTACGGCACAGAAGGAACCATCCGCATAGAAGGCAGCAGTCCTGATGACATGGGGATCAGCGCCGGTCGGAAGGGCGATGCCGGGCTGGCGCCAGTGGAGATCACGGATGAGAAGCGCGGCGGCTGGCGCGTCGAAGAGGAGTTCATCAACGCCATCCGCGGCCTTGAGCCGGTAACGCACACCGACTTCTACACAGGCGTGCGTTACATGGAATGGAGCGACGCCGTCACCCGCTCCCTGCGCACCGGCGAACTCGTGAACCTGCCGCTCGACGCGAACTAGAGCGCTTACGCTACGGCTCGGCCTGAGCCCCCGGGGATCCAACAACGGGATCCAGCGCGGGCGGGCATGCGCGGAGTAGTTCGCCGGACAGACGGACGGATAGGCCGCCTGACATCTGATGCTGGCACCTGGGGCGGAGAGTTGCTTATATGAGGCGACGATCTGCTACCAGAGCGACCAGCGCAAGAGGTGTTGTGGGATGTCAACCCCAGGCCCGGCCCAATCCCCGGTCCAACCTGTAGAACAGGGCGAGCCAGGGAATACCCGCGCGCCGCAGCCGAGTGGTTTCGAGTCACCGAAGATACGGGACATGCCGGCCGAAGAGAGGCCCAGAGAGAGATTGCGGGAGCATGGCGCCGGGCATCTTTCTAACGCCGAGCTAATGGCGATCTTGCTCCGAACCGGCATGAAGGGCGAGAGCGTGGTGGCGATGGCAACCCGCATCCTCTCGAATTTCGACGGCCTGCAGGGCCTCGCTCGGGCAGGCTATCCAGAACTATGCGCCCAAAAGGGACTCTCCGATGCGAAGGCCTGCCAACTGCTGGCAGCAATCGAACTCGGAAAGCGCGTCGCATCGCTCAGGAACGACGACCAGGTGGCAATCTCGGGTCCGGGCGACATCGCAAACATGCTGATGGCGGAGATGTCCGGCCTCGAGCGCGAGCACCTGCGCGTCGTGCTGCTGAACACAAAGAACCAGGTCCAACTTGTTCATAACCTCTACGTCGGAAGCGTCAACTCGGCAGTCGTCCGCCCCGCTGAGGTGTTTGCGGAGGCCGTACGATGGACCTGTCCAGCTATCGCTGTGGTCCATAACCACCCGTCTGGCGACCCGCAGCCCAGCCCGGAAGATATCGCCATGACGGAGCGCCTTGTCAAGGCCGGGAAACTCCTTGACATCGAGGTGGTCGACCACATCGTGATCGGCCGCCAGCGCTACGTCAGCATGCGTGAGAAGGGCCTGGGTTTTGAGAGCTAGGGCGCGAGCGCTGCAGGGAGAGAGATCGTCGAGCCTCCTGTCACATTCCCTGCGAGATCGGGCTGAGCGCCAATACGGCGGGCAGCGCTGTTCCCGCACACCATCTTTCGCTCGCATCCGGAATGCGAGAGAATAACTATTGGCCGGCCTAGCCGGCACCGGTCATCGGCCCGGGACCGGACAGCAAAAACCCGGCAGAGGTATTAATGGCATCAGGACAGACGGGTAAAGTTATGGCGCTGGCATTCTCCCTGCTGATTTTGGCCGTGATCATCATCGGCGGTCTCGTCATCATCGTCCGGGAGACGATTTAAGGCGCCGACCGCGCAGGACTATCCTTCATCCGAAGCCGCTGCCTCATCTTTCGCATCAGAGTCTGAACCGGTGCCCGGACCGATCGGGTACGGGCACGTTGAGCGGAAGATCTTAGAAATATCACCCCGGTCTTTCTCATCGCACGGCTCATCCGGATCGTAAAAAATCGGAATCTTTATGTTCGACTCGAAATCCTCAAAGAAAGTCTCGACTTGGAGCCGCTCGCCTGAGACCGCATCGAGCACAACCGTCAGGTTGTCGAAGTTGAGAATGTCGTCCTCCAGCAGCGGCGCCGTCACATCTCCCCGCATTGAGACGACCCATACCACGGCGCTCGGAGAGTAGTCCGGAGTGCCCAGGAAGGCCTTCGTGCGCTCCCCCGCCAGTTCGGCATACTCGCCGAAGCTGATCTGCCGGGCAATCCATATATCAGGCGGGTCATCGATGCCGTAGGTCTTTGCTTCTTCGAAAGCCTTGTCGCGGGCCTCGATCAGCGAGATTCCGCCGCCCGCGTCCTCGAAGTCCTTGAGCCCGCGTCGCTCGGCCGTGCTGGTCCGGACCAGCATTAGCGCAATGACAATAGAGACTACCGCGATGGCGATGAACCACTTCCGGCGCCGGTTGAGATAAAGCCACTTGCGAAGCTGATCTGGGATGATCGTCCCACGCATAGTTCGAGTCTATCGCAGGGGCGCGCGTGTGCTACTCTGCCGCGCGAGCGAATACCGGATATTTTGCCCTACCAGTTACCTCCAGTTACTCGGGGAATAACCCGAGGCGGATATCCGGAGAGGCCATATAGACATGCCCGGACCAACAGGCGCTATCGACTTCAACTGCGACATGGGAGAGTCGTTTGGCTCCTATGAGATGAAGTTCGATCGTGAGATCGTCCGCTACGTGTCGTCCATCAACGTGGCGACGGGCTTTCACGCCGGCGACCCCAACTGGATGCGTGCGTCCGTTGAACTGGCGGCTCAGCACAATGTCGCCGTTGGCGCCCATCCCTCGTATCCGGACCTGGTCGGCTTCGGACGCCGTGACATGGCGCTATCCCCCTCCGAGGTGAAGAACGCCGTCACCTACCAGATCGGGGCCCTCGCGGCCTTCACCGGAGAAAGAAGACTCCAGCACGTCAAACCCCATGGCGCCATGTACAACAAGGCCGTTCGCGACCCCGCAGAGGCAGCAGCGATCATCGAGGCAATACGTGAGTTCGATCCCGGGCTGATCCACGTCGTACTCGCAGGGTCGGCATGGGAGCGCCTGGCCCGCGAGGCCGGCGTTCCCGTCGCCAGAGAGGCATACTCGGACCGGGCGATCACCCCCGAAGGTACTCTCGTTCCGCGCTCCCAGCCGGGCGCAGTCATTCACGAACCGGATGAGGTCGTCGCCCGCGTTCTTAAAATCGCCACCGAGGGCAGAGTCGTCACTGTGGACGGCGATGAGATCCCGTTCGCGGCGGACACCATCTGCCTGCACGGCGACAACCCCGGCGCAGTCGAAATAGCCGCCGCCGTGCGCGAGGCGCTCGATGGCGCGGGAATCGCCGTGAAGCCGATGGCCCAGATCGTGGCCTGACCAGATAACCCACCCTCAACCATGACCGCATATCCCAGGATTCTCACCGCTGGCGACTCCGGGCTAGTCGTCGAGTTCGGCGCAGAGATCGACCCCGCAGTCAACCGCTCCGTCTATGGATTTACGGCGGCATTCGAAGAGGTGGCGGTCACGGGCGTCACCGAACTCGTACCCACCTACCGCTCGGTGCTGATTCACTTCGACCCGCTCCAGCTGCCGCCACAGCGGTTGCAGACCGAGGTCGACTCCGTACTGGCGCAACTCGGTGACGCCATCGCAGGGACGGTCCGTTCGGCGCCGCTCTATCGAATACCGGTCGCCTACGGAGGCGAGGATGGACCGGATCTTGAGCGCGTGGCGGAGCACGCCGGCATGGACGCCGACCGGCTGATCGAAATCCATTCCGGCGGCGCGTACCAGGTGTACATGCTCGGCTTCCTGCCCGGATTCCCCTATCTGGGCGGCATGGATCAGTCCATCGCCTGCCCCCGCCTGGAGACACCGCGAGTCAAGGTACCGGCCGGGTCGGTCGGCATCGCGGAGTCGCAAACCGGCGTGTACCCGGCAGACTCACCCGGCGGCTGGAACCTGATCGGCAAGACGCCGGTGCCGCTCTTCGACCCGGCAAAAGATCCTCCCGCCGCGATCGAACCGGGAAGTTTCGTCCAGTTCGTTCCCACCGGTCCCGATGAGATCGGGACAATCCGCGCCGAGATTTCGGCTGGCGGCTACACCATCCCCGTCGCAGAGCATTCGACGTGAGTGAACATGTGCTGACGATCAAAACCCCGGGTCCGCTATGCACGGTCCAGGACTCCGGCAGACCAGGCTTTCAACGGTTCGGCGTCTCGACCTCGGGTGCAGTCGACCAGACCGCGCTGCTCCTGGGGAACAGACTCCTCGGAAACGATCCCAACGCGCCAGCACTGGAGGTAACTTTCGGAGGGTTTAAGGCCGAGTTCTCGGCCCGCGCCGCCTTCGCCATCACCGGCGGCGATCTCACAGCAACCCTCAACGGCACAGAAGTGAGCCTGTACACCGTCCTGCGGGCTGGCCAGGGCGACCAGCTTGCCATGTCATCACCCAGGTCAGGGCTGAGGGCATATCTGTGCATTTCCGGCGGCTTCGACCTGCCCCGCGTACTTGGGTCCGCTGCGACCTATATACCAGGAGTGATGGGAGGGCTCAGGGGCAGGGCGCTGCAGGCGGGCGACAAGCTCAGTTCCGGCGAGGCCGCGGCCTCGCCGGAAACCGGCACGGTTCTCGATGGCATCACTCTCCCTGACTGGTCTCAGGACATCACCGTACGAGTCATACCGGGGCCTCAGGATGAGCAGTTCACAGCGCAGGGCATCGACACCTTCTTCGGGTCGGAATTCACCGTCAGCGACCGGTCCGACAGGCAGGGGATCAGATTCGACGGCCCAGAGATCGAGGCGGGGCAGGGCGGTTACGAAATCGTCTCCGACGCAATCGCTACGGGCAGCGTCCAGATACCAGGCGACCGCAGGCCGATAGCCCTGCTGGCCGACCGGCAAACGACCGGCGGCTACCCGAAGATCGGTGTCGTAGCGACTGTGGATCTGCCGTTGCTCGCGCAGGCTGCACCCGGCACCCGTGTGCGATTCGCCAGGATGGGAGTGGACGAGGCTGTCAAAGCGCTGCGAACCCGCGCGCAAGAGATCGAGCGCGCAGTACCCGTTCCGCCCCAACTCGACTCGATCTCCGTCGCCATACACGGGGAGTCGTATGAGGTAGCGCTTCCCAGAAAGAGCGTCGCCACAGGGGAAGACGGCCGAATCCTGGCTCAAGTGGAGGTCAACGGCACGCTGTACACAGTCTCGATTCGGGAAGACGCCTGAGGCCGCCTTCAGAGCGAAAATCGGGCCCGCCTGACTGCTATCATTTGGCGTTGGCGCGCCATCTTTGGCAGCCACAGGGCCCGCCACAGGAAACTCGGACTAAACAGGGGTATTCAGCTACGTCTGACTCAGAGACGCTTATCGATGGCCTGATCGTCACCGGAATCGGTATGGGCGTCGTCTTTATCGTGCTCGTTGCGCTCGCGATAACTAGCAGCACGATGAGCTGGCTGGACGCGTCGGAAACCGTTCGAAACATTGCGCGGAAACTCAACCGCAACAAGAGTGAAGCGCCTGCTGTGGTTCAGAGTGGGATGAAGGCCGCTCCTTCCCCTTCCCAAGATAAATCACGGCCCTCTGGGCCATCGGGAGAAGTCATTGCCGCGATCACGGTCGCGCTCGCATTGGCGCGTCGCTCAACAGGCCGCCTCCTCCCTGCTACACCAGCCGCAGCAACGGGCCAATCGGCATGGGCCGCCGCCGGGAGAAGGCGCGCCATGGAGCGGGCTTCGAAGGTTGATCGGTGACTCCCATCTACAAAGTCACCATTAACGGCAATGAGTACGAGGTCAACGTCGGTGACCTGAATAACTCGCCCGTTGAAGTCACCGTAGACGGCATTGCATACCGGGTCGACCTGCCCGGCGATGGCGCGGCGCCGATCGTTAGCCCATCTGCGCCCATTGGTCATGCCTCGGTGCCCGCGCCCTCCGCTCCGCCGCCGCCATCCGCCCCCACAGCTACGGCTCCAACCGGCTCGGGGAACGCCATCACCGCCCCTATCCCTGGCAGGATCATCAACGTTCTCGTCGCCGTTGGAGACACAGTCACCGCGGGCCAGGGCGTGATCCTGATGGAGTCGATGAAGATGGAGCAGACCATCGCCTCCACCAGTAACGGCGTGGTCAGCAACATCCTGGTCGCGGCCGGTGACGCAGTCGCGTTCGGCCAGGCCATGGTGGAACTGGAGTAGGCGGGACGATGGACGACTTCTCCGGCATCTGGGAAGGCCTATCAGCCGTCCGGGACGAGCCCAGGCTCATGATCATGTGGGTGATCGCCTTCACCCTCATGTACTTCGGCATCGCGAAAAAAAAGGAGCCGCTCCTCCTCGTGCCGATTTCGGCCGGGCTTCTCTTCGCGAACCTTCCGTTGGGAGAGTTCACGAAGCCCGCCGGGGACGGCGAGATCGGCGGTTTTCTCTTCTACGCCACGCGGGTCGGTCTGGTTACAGACGTCCTTCCACTGCTCATATTCCTCGGCCTGGGAGCGGCGACGGACTTCGAGCCCGTTCTGGCATTCCCGCGGATGTTCCTTCTTGGCGCCGCCGCGCAGTTCGGTGTCTTCTTCGCCATGATCGGCGCAATCCTCCTGGGCATGACCAACGCGTTCGATTTCGGCCTGCTCGAGGCGGCCAGTATCGGAATCATCGGCGGTGCAGACGGCCCAACCACGATCTTCGTATCCACGCGCATGCGGGAGATCGGCAACGCCGCGGCCGGGGTAGACGTCCGCGATATCGTCGGCGCGACCACTGTGGCCGCGTACTCGTACATGGCCCTCGTTCCAATCATTCAGCCGCCCATCATCCGGCTCTTCACCACGCAGAAAGAGCGCCGCATCCGGATGGTGTACAGCCCGCGGCCGGTTTCCCAGCGCACCAAGATCCTGTTCCCGCTTGTGACGGCGCTGCTCATATCTGTCCTCATGCCGAAGGCGGCCCCGTTGATCGGCATGATGATGTTCGGAAACCTGCTCCGCGAGTCGGGCGTGGTCGAGCGTCTTTCCTCAACGGCTCAGAACGAGATGATGAACATCGTCATCATCCTGCTCGGCCTGACCGTCGGAGCAACCATGCCGGCCGCCGTATTCCTCCAGTGGGAGACCATCGGCATCTTCGCGCTCGGCCTCAGCGCCTTCGCGGTCGCCACGGCCTCCGGAATCATGCTGGCGAAGACCATGAACGTTTTCTCAAAGGAAAAGATAAATCCCATGATCGGCGCCGCCGGAGTGTCGGCCGTGCCAATGTCGGCGCGGGTCGTTCAGGAGATGGCACACAAGGAAGACCCGCAGAACTTCATCCTGATGCACGCCATGGGCCCCAACGTAGCGGGCGTAATCGGCACCGCGACGGTCGCGGGCGTGCTGCTGGCCGTCGTCCCCAGCCTCGTAGGCGCTTAGACGACTTCGCCTAGGGCCGTCGGCCGTGTACCACCACGTGCACCGGCGTCATGTCGAACGACTCGATCCCGCTGAACCCGTTATCGCTCAGCAGGTCCACGTAATCCTGCGTCGGCAGCAACTGATCGTCGATCTGCGCCTCCCAGAACTGGATGCCGCACATCACCCGCGCCGGCACCGTCCGGCACTCCTCAGTCGTCGCCGGGAACGGCATGTCCGAGATCACGAAATAGCCGCCCGGATTCAGGGCGTTATAAACATTCTGGGTCGTCTTTTGCATATCCCGGCACTCATGCATCGAGATATTTATAAAAATCATGTCGAACTTCTGGCCAGGCGACCAGTCCTCGAAAGTCGAGT
>JADFHP010000011.1 GCA_022567135.1 Chloroflexota bacterium | reverse complement strand
GCCCTGCATCAGGCGATGCCGGACCGGGTTCCGGCAGGCACGAAGGCGATGCAGTGCCACGCCGGGTTCGGCGGCGTCGACCCGGAATCCGGCGAGTACTACTGCTTCCTTGAGACGCTCGCGGGCGGCTACGGCGGACGCCGCTACTCGGACGGCCCGGACGCCGTCCAGTGCCACGGCCAGAACACGGAGAACGCGCCCATCGAGGAGACGGAATTCAACTATCCGGTGCGGATACCCCGCTACGAGCTTGTGGACGATTCGGACGGGCCGGGACGGACCCGGGGCGGCCTCGGCCTGCGGCGGGATTACGTCTTTTTCGATCATGATGTGACGTTCACCGTGCTTGCCGACCGCGACAAGGCCGGTCCGCACGGCCTGGACGGCGGCATGCCCGGCATGAAGGCGAGTTATGTGCTCAACCCGGACGGCGAGAACGTGGAACTCAGCTCCAAGACGACGGTGCAGCTACAGCCCGGCGACGTGATCTCGTATCGGACCGCAGGCGGCGGCGGATTCGGCAACCCGGCCGAGCGCCCGCCCGAGCGCGTCCTGAAAGACGTGCGAGACGGCAAGATCAGCCGCGAGCGGGCCAGCCGTTTCTACAGGGTCGCCATCGCTGAAGACGGCGGGACGGTGGATGAGGCGGCTACTGCCGAACTGCGGTCGGGCAGCCAGTGACGCACGGCAGCAACGCCTTCGACCCCATCCGGCTACAGGTAGTTCGCAGCGCCCTCTCCGCAGCCACCGAGGAGATGGCGGCTGCGTTGCGCCGCAGCGCGTATTCGACCAACGTCAAGACGCGCCAGGACTTTTCCTGCGCCATTCTCGATAGCCGGTTGCGGGTGGTCGCGCAGGCCTTCACGCAGCCGGTGCACCTCGGCTCGTTCGTAGAGTTGATCCCCCGTGCGATTCGATTCTACGGGCTGGAAAACATGGGGCCGGGCGACATGATCCTGGTCAATGACCCTTATTCGGGCGGCACCCACCTGAACGACGTGACGCTGATCGCGCCGGTCTACTACCCGCCCGACGGTGAGATGGGTGAGCCGGTCGCATACCTCGCGACGCTCGCGCACCACGTCGACGTCGGCGGCGGCGCGCCCGCCAGCCTTGGCGCGTTCCAGGAGATCTACCAGGAAGGCGTCATCATCCCGCCGGTCAAGATGGTCGTCGCAGGAGAGATCGATCACGACATATTCACCCTTGTGCTGGCCCAGATTCGGTCGAAGCGCGAAACGACCGGTGACTTCAGGGCCCAGGTCTCGGCCAACCTGATTGGCAACCGCCGCCTGGCCAGCCTGTTCGACCGCTACGGCCTTGACGAGATCATGTTCTACATGGACGAGCTGCTGGAGTACACGGCGCGCCGAACCAGGGCTGAGATCGCCGGCCTTCCAAAGGGCACGTACAAAGCAGAGGGATTTCTCGACAGCGACGGGTTCACGGACAAGGTGGTTAAGCTGGTCATTGAGGTCCGTATCGATGATGACGGTGTGTTTTTCGATACCACGGGGTCCGATCCGCAACGCCGGGCGCCGGTCAACTCCACGTACGCGATGACCTTCTCCGGGTGTGCGTACGGGCTGCGGGCGCTGCTGGACAAGGACCTGCCGGTCAACGACGGCTTCTACCGGTATATGAACGTCACCGCGCCGCCCGGTACCGTGACTCACGCCGTTCATCCGGCGCCGGTCGTCGGCGGATGGGAGACGGAGGACCGGCTCAACGATCTGATCTTCAAGGCGCTGTCAGAAGCCGTGCCGGAGCGCGTTCCCGCAGGCACGAAGGCGATGCAGTGCCAGATGGGCTTCGGCGTCATCGACCCCGTGGACAGGGAGTACAAGTGCTCGTATGAGGCGCTTGCCGGCGGCTACGGCGGCAGGGCGACCCTGGACGGCCCAGATGCGGTGCAGGCGCACGGCCAGAACACCGAGAATGCGCCCATCGAAGAGACGGAGGCGAAGCACCCGGTCCGCATCAACCGCTATGAGCTGGTCGAGAACTCCGACGGCCCCGGCAAACACAGGGGCGGCCTCGGACTGCGACGCGACTACATGTTCCCTGACGTGGAGGCTCGATTCACCATCCTCGCCGACCGCGAGATCTCAGGGCCATGGGGGCTATTCGGCGGGAAGGCCGGAAAGAAGGCTTACTACATACTCAACCCGGACGGCGAGGCGCGCGAGCTTGGCTCGAAGCTGACCCTCGATCTGATGCCGGGCGACGTGGTCAGCTACCAGACCTGCGGCGGCGGCGGCTACGGCCCGCCGTTCGAGCGGTCGCCCGAGCTGGTGCTGCGGGACGTTCGCGAGGGGAAGGTAAGCCCCGAGCGCGCATGCACCGAGTACGGAGTCGTCGTGGACACAGACAACTGGACTGTCGACGAGGCGGGCACAGAAGCGCTGCGCCTCACCTATGCAGAATCTTAACGAGAAGGGAATTGGCAACGGATAGCTACAGGCTTGGAGTCGATGTCGGCGGAACGTTCACCGACGGCGTGCTGATCAACGAATCGACCGGCGAAGTACGGATCACGAAGGTCCCTTCCACGCCGGACGACCCATCGCGCGCCTTTCTGGAAGCAACGGGTCGCATTCTCCGTGAGGCGGCAGTCGACCCGAAGCAGGTCAGCTACGTCGTCCACGGCACGACAGTCGCGACTAACGCGATCATCGAGGGGAAAGTCGCGCGCACCGGATTTCTGACGACCGAGGGCTTTCGCGACATGCTGGAGATCGCCCGTCAGATCAGGCCGTCGCTCTACGATCTCCAGTTCGAGAAGCCAGCCCCGCTTGTGCCCCGCTATCTGTGTTTCGGCATCCCCGAGCGGCTCGACGCCCGCGGCGCAGTTGTTACCGAGCTGGATGAAGAGAACGCTCGGCAGGCCGCCATAACCCTCCGGGAAGAGGGTGTCGAGGCCGTCGCGGTCTGCCTGCTCCACTCGTACGCCAACCCGGACCACGAGCGGCGCATCGGCGAGATCCTGCGCGAGGAGCTTCCCGATGCCGCGATCTCTATCTCGTCCGACATCGTTCCCGAGTTCCGGGAGTATTTCCGCGCAAGCACCACGGTAATCAATGCTTCCATCAGGCCGATCATTGGCCGCTACCTGGACTCGATCGAAGAACGGCTGCGGGCGGACGGCCTCGGCGCCGAGCTGCTGGTGATGCAGAGCAACGGCGGCGTATATAACTTCGAGGCGGCAAGCGAGCGCCCCGTCTACATGGTGGAGTCCGGCCCGGCCGCGGGAGTTATAGCGGCCGCTTACGTTGGCGAAGCCATCGGCCACAGGAACGTGTTATCGCTCGACATGGGCGGCACCACTGCCAAGGCCGCGCTCATTCAGGACGGTACGCCCCGGATCACAAAGGACTACGAAGTCGGCGCAAAGGCCTCGGCCGACACCGGGTCCGGTCGCGGGAGCGGATACCCGATCAGAACACCGGTAATCGACCTGGTGGAGATCGGCGCTGGAGGTGGCTCGATTGCGTGGGTCGACTCGGGCGGAGTGCTGCGAGTCGGGCCGCAGAGCGCAGGCGCGGCGCCGGGTCCGGCCTCCTACGGCAACGGCGGCACAGACGCAACGATCACAGACGCCAATCTCGTGCTTGGCAGGCTCAATCCAGACTACTTCCTCGGCGGCGAGTTGCCGTTGCAGCCGGAACTTGCCGAGGAGGCCGTGCTCAAGAACTGCGCAGAACCGCTTGGCCTAAACCTCCTTGAGGCGGCGAACGGTGTTGTTGAAATCGCCAATTCAGCGATGGTCAACGCCATCCGATTGATCTCCGTACAGCGCGGCTATGACCCGCGTGACTTCGTGCTCGTTGCGTTCGGCGGGGCCGGGCCCGTGCACGCCGCGAAGCTGGCAATGGAGACGGAAGTTCCGTTGACTATCATCCCCATGAGCCCGGGGATCACCTCGGCGATGGGGCTGCTCGTCACCGATCTGAAGCATGAGAACTCCATGACGCGGATCAGGCGGATCGACGAGTGCGACCCGGCTGAGATCGAGTCGGTGCTCGACGATCTGGAAGAGCGCGGCCGAAACTCGCTTGTCCGCGAGGGCGTGCGCGGCAGCGATATGAGCTTTGAGCGGCACGCCGACGTCCGATACGTGGGCCAGAGCTACGAACTGGGCGTGAGCCTGCCGCCAGGGCATCTCGACGCGGCCACGCTCACAGGGGTGTCCGACGCGTTCCACGTGGAGCATGAGCGAGCGTATGGCCACAAGGCACTTGAGGAGCCGGTAGAGCTGGTGAACCTGCGGGTCATGGCGCTTGGAGCCATCGCCAGGCCGAGCCTGCGGGAAGTGGGCGCCGGGAATGGCTCCGATGGGGCCGTGAAAGAAACCCGGAAGGTCTACTTCGCCGAGTCGGGGGGGCTGATCGATTGCCGCGTCTACGATCGTTATCGACTGGGAGAGGGGGATACGATCGAGGGGCCGGCTATCGTCGAGGAAGTCGACTCGACGACCGTCATCCATCCCGGGACAGCGGCAAACGTCGACCGCTTCGGCAACCTGTTGATTAGCTAAGACGCCCGGCGCGCCCGTCTTGCCGAGTGCCGCACCTGGCGCACGTGCCTGGCCTTTACGCGCTCCACGGCGCGATTTTGCTGGCTCTTCGTGGCCCTGGAAGCCTGGTATGCGCGCCGCACCCGTTGCTGCACATCGCCCGCCTGCCAGGGCTTCAGGATCAGCTCCCTGACTCCCATCGTCATCAGCGACGCCTGCAGGTTCTCGTCCTCGTTCTCGCCGAACAAAATCACCGGTGTTGAGCGGGTAGCCGGGTCGCCCTTGATCTGGCGCAGCACCTGGATGCCGTCCAGTCTGGGCAACGCAAGGTCTACCAGAACTACGTCCGGGCGTTCCAGGGCGACTCTGCGGGTGACGGCGAGTCCGTCGGGCTCCAGGAGCACGATAAAGCCGGCGCCCTCTACGGTCTCTGCCAGATAAATCTGTCCCTCACCAACGCCTTCAGCGATCAGGATTTTGCCACCCAGCATCTGCCTGGCCGCGCTGAAATTCCGCGCCCAGGCCACCGATCGCTGCTCCTTCCGGTCGAGAGAGGACGAGATCTCTTCCCAATCGTCGGATTCGGGGCGATAGCGTTGGAGTGCCAGTGCATCAGAACCGCCGGCTTCGACAATGTCCCGCTCGTCGTATTTGATCGAAATCTTCACCGGCCGGTCCAGCTTCATGCCGCCGATGGGAGAGCCCGTCTGGTCGATGAACGTCAGGTCGGCAACCCGCCGGCCCATCCGGAAGCGAACTGAGTCCTCGAGCGGCGGCGCCGGAGATGCGGGCCTCGACGCTCCGAGGGACATCGGCCGGCGCACACTGCCCGGCGGGACATCTACTCGAACGACACCGTCTTTCGTCTCGACGGTTCCGCCCTCTTCAGGCGTCATCATGGAGATCGCCGCGCCAGGCAGGACTTTGGCGTCCGCGATGAGTTTCTTGTATGCCGCGACGACGGCGGGAGTCGTCTCCGGAGGCGGCGCATCTTCGGTAGCGTCCGCCGCCGCTATCTGGCGCAAAATGACGTCTGTTTGATCCCATGGCACCGCTGGAGTGTTTGTGGTGCCCTTGAGCGCCCAGTTCACCCGCAAAGCGACCTCTTCCGGCAGGAAGGGACGAATCAGGTAATCAACCACGTTCAGAGTGTTTGCTGTAGACCTGACGGCCGTCCGCTCGGAGGCCCCGGTCAGGATCACCGGCAGCCCTCTGGTCACCGACGAGGCGCGTACCGACTTGAGTACGCTGAGGCCATCCTGATTCGGCAGATCGATGTCGATGATCGCGACGGCCGGTTTGAGAACGCGGATCAGTTCCAGCGCCGATCCCCCGTCGTCGATTTCGTGGACGATGAAGCCTTCGTTTTTCAGGTGGTTAAACAGCGC
Source organism: Chloroflexota bacterium (assembly GCA_022567135.1). Classification (GTDB taxonomy): domain Bacteria; phylum Chloroflexota; class Dehalococcoidia; order Lucifugimonadales; family Lucifugimonadaceae; genus UBA1151. Next base: position 31,914 of record JADFHP010000011.1, on the reverse strand, counting down.
TTTCCGGTCGTTGCCGGGGCGCGCCACGATCATTACAGATGGCATTCAGGCTGCCTCTGCATTCGGCGTACGCGTGATTTCGCTGACTCCGCCCGGCCGGGCCGGGCAGGCGAAGGAGAGAGGATGGCGGTGGGGGTGGTGCAACGAGTTGGCGTTTCCTGGGAATTTGAGCCTTCGGTTGAGAATAGATGGTCCTGGGAAGGAATCCCCTGTGCGAATCCTTGGTTCAGGGGTGGATGAATTCTCTTGCCCGTAGGTGTTTTCACGTACAGGCGGCCAGTTACGTAGTGCCTCTGTTCCAGTTTCCCCAAAATCGGGCCCGCGTGGCACACTGCGCACTACGCCGAAATAGCAAGCGCCGTGGAAGTGGCGGGCCCAGGGAGCATTCCATCTCGTGAGAATCCCAATGAAGATCATAGACACGCACCATCATCTCTGGGACCTTGAAACAAACTACTACCCATGGCTCGTGGAGCCAATAGACCATTTCGTCGGAGATTACTCGCCGATTCGAAAGAGCTATCTCATCGGTGATCTCCATCGTGACGCCGCCGAATTCGATCTTGTGAAGTCCGTTCACGTGCAGGCCGAGTTCGACCACAATGACGATCCGGTGAAGGAGACGGCATGGCTGCAGGGCGTGGCGGATGATCCGGCATCGAGGGGGATGCCGAACGCGATCGTCGGTTTCGCCGACCTCGGCAAGCCCGATGTCGAGGAAGTTCTCTCACGCCACGCCGAACACTCGAATATGCGCGGCATCCGGCACATGCTGAACTATTCCGACGATCCGGGACTGCGGTTTGCGGACCGCGACGGCCTGATGAGCGACGATCAGTGGCGACGTGGATATCGGCAGCTCGGCGTATTCGGCATGTCGTTCGACCTGCAGGTATGGCCGTGGCAGCTTGAGGAGGCGGCGAAACTTGGCCGGGAGATTTCTCAAATTCCGATAATCCTGAACCACACCGGCATGCCGAAAGACCTGGATTCTGAGCTCGCGAAGGTCTGGCGGGCCGGGATGAAGGCGCTTGCGGAAGTCGATCAGGTCTCGGTGAAGATATCGGCGCTGTCGATGATGGATTGGGATTGGACGACGGAGAAAATTCGGCCCTTCGTGATGGATACGATTGAGATCATGGGCGCAGAGCGATGCATGTTCGCAAGCAACTTTCCCGTGGACAGCCTGATGACCACGTACAAGCGGCTATGGGACGCCTATGACGAGATCACCGCGGAGTTTTCGCAGTCGGAGCGTGATGGCCTGTTCTGGCGCAACGCCGAGCGGTACTACCGGATTTAGAGACGGCGCCTGATAGACTGGGCGCATCGTCAGCCAACCAGCGGAGGTTTCCGCATACAGTGAAGACCCTGCGCTAGACCGCATCACCACCCGATAGCGATTCCCGCGCCCCTGAAGGCTTACACGCCAGGGGCCGAGTGCAGGTTCTCCATGCTGACAGTTTCCGGGTTGTCGAAATCTTTCGGCATCCGCCCTCTTTTCCAGAACGTTTCCTTTGCCGTTAATCGAGACTCGCGACTTGGGATCGTCGGTCCCAATGGCTGCGGCAAGTCCACGCTTTTGCGAATTCTCGCCGGCCTTGAGCAGCCTGACTCGGGCAGCGTCGCCATGAGCAAGGGGACGCGAGTCGGGTACCTGGCGCAGGGGGAGCTGGACCTGTCCGAGAGGACAGTCGCATCCCAGGTCCGATCAGGGATACCCGGTCTCGGGCCCGCGCGGTTGGAGGTTGACGCCGCGGCAGCGCGAATGGCTGTTTCGGATATAGCCGGCGAGGCGGCGGCGAAAGAGTACGAGCGGGCAGTGGCCGGCTATGACGCCCTGGGCGGCTTCGCGACAGATACGCTCATCGAACATTCGCTTCGGGCTGTCGGGATGGATGGGCTTGAGCATGAGACACCGCTGGCTGAACTCAGCGGCGGCCAGCAGACGCGTATCGGCATCGCCCGCCTCCTCATTGCGGCGCCCGGCCTGCTGCTGCTTGACGAGCCGACGAACCACCTGGACATCGAGTCGCTTCAGTGGCTTGAAACTTTCGTCAGCGCATTCGAAGGCGGCGTGATCCTGGTCTCCCACGATCGCGAATTCTTAAACCGCTGCGTGACTCGGATTTTGGCGCTCGACGATGAGACTCTGGAAGTTGGCCTCTATTCCGGCGGGTACGATGAATTCGCCGCCGAGCGGGAGCGGGAACTGGCAAGGGCGGACGCCGAATATCGTGATCAGCAGGCCGAGATTCGGCGCGTGGAAGCGGACATCAGGCGGACCAGAGACCAGGCGCAGCGCACCGAGTCTGCGACTACCAACGACTACTGGAGAGGGCGCGCGAAAAAGGTGGCCCGGAAGGCGAAGTCGAGGCAACGCCGTCTTGAGCGGTATCTCGATTCTGAAGACCGCGTGGCAAAGCCGCGGCAGCGGTGGCAGATGAAGATCGATTTCGCGCAAACGCCGCGTGGCGCGCAGTTCGCGGTCCGGCTGCAGGATGCCGCATTTGCGTTTGGCGACGCGCCTGTGCTGGCTCATTGCGATATCGAACTCCGGTACGGTGAGAAGGTAGCGGTCATGGGCGTCAACGGCTCCGGCAAGTCGACACTGTTCCGGCTGATCGGCGGCGATCTCGAGCCCACTCATGGCGTTGTCAAGGTCGGCGCCGGAATCCAGATCGGCTTTCTGCGTCAGGACCGACTGGATTTCGAGCCGGGCGCGACGCCTCTGTCTGTGATCCAGGGCGCGGGCGGCCTGGACGAGACTGCCTCGCGCACGTATCTCCACCATTTCCTGTTCAAGGATGACGAGCCGCTGGTGCAGATCGACCGGCTCAGCTTTGGCGAGAGGGTTCGGCTGTCCCTGGCCTCACTGATCGTGCGGGGCGCGAACATGCTGTTGCTCGACGAACCGATGAATCACCTGGATATCGAATCCCGGGAGAAGCTGGAGGCTGCGCTCAGTGAATTTTCCGGGCCGGTCGTTGCGGTAACCCACGATCGGGCATTTGCCCGCAGGTTTGCAGAACGGATCTGGTGGCTCGAGCCGAAGGATCGCGGGCACACCGTGGTGAGTTACGGTTCTGTTGACGATACACCGGCTCTGGCCTTGAGATCGGGCTCGTCGAATTAAACATTGGAGCGTGAAAGTGGCAGATACGGCTGACATCGTGGTGATCGGCGGCGGCTGCCATGGAACAAGCATCGCCTGGCAGTTGGCGCGCCGCGGCGCGGGCAAAGTCGTCCTCCTGGAGAAGTCCGGAATTGCCAGCGGGGCGACACAGTGGTCAAGCGCCAACATCCGGCTTCACTACCAGATCGAGACGCTGGCCAGAATGGCGCTGTACGGCCGGGAGATGTTCCGCAACTTCGAGGAGCGCGTCGGCGGCGAAAGCGGCTGGCGAAATAACGGATACGTGGTGCTCCTTCCCGAGGAGGAGATCGAACCCGCCCGGGTGATTATTGAGATGCAGCAGCGAATCGGCATCGACGCCCGCATGGTCTCGGTCGACGAGATTACCGAAATGCTGCCGGGCATGAGCCTGGACGTCGTCGCCGGCGGCTGCGCTGAACCGGACTCAGGTCATGCGGACGGCGCGCTGACCGCCAACTCCTTTGCCGAGGCGGCGCGGCGCGAGGGCGCGGAGCTGCGCATCGGCCCGGAGGTGGGGCAGGTGACGGCAATCGAGTCTCCCGGCGGCGGCGTGCGCGTCATTACATCCAACGGCGTTATCGAGTCCGGCACGGCAGTTCTGGCCGGCGGCTTCAGATCGGCCGGGCTGCTGGCGCCGCACGGTGTCGAGCTGCCGATTACTCCGGTCCGGCACACGATCGCGATTGTCGAACGGGTGGAGGCAAAAGGTCTGGACGATTCGCATGCCACGATCTCCGATCGGGTGCAGCTGGGCTACTACAGGCCATCCGGTCCGGGGCTTACGCTGATCGGCGCGCACGATCCTCTCGAGGGCGAAATTGATGCCGATGTAGAGACGACCCGCCGGCCACAGGCCGAGCCTACGGCTTTGCTCGCGGGCCGGTTCTGGAATCGATTCCCCGGCCAGGCTGAGGCGCGTCTGCGGGAGGGTTACACGGGGGTATACGACTGCACCCCGGATTTCCAGCCCGCGCTCGGTCCGGTGCAGGCCGTTCCCGGCCTCTACATCGCCGCCGGATTCAGTGGACACGGGTTCAAGCTCAGCCCCGCCGTCGGCCACCTGATGGCCGACTGGATACTCGAAGGCGAGCCTTCGTTCGTCGACCTGTCCATGTTCAACGTCGAGCGATTCGGCCGGGGAGAGCTGATCGAATCCGGCGGAGGGTACGAGTCCCGAACGCTGGCGTGACTGCGATTCGTATGCACTTCAACCGCCTCTCGCGCATCAAATTCCGTATGGGCAGGCTTTCTGTATCGCACGGGTTGTTACCGGCGCCACGCCTCGTGGCGTTCGCCACCGGGTTAACGGCAGTCCTGGCCATCGCCTGTTCCGGTTCTTCGACGCCTGGTCCCACAACGCCGGGTGCTGCCGGGCCAACCGCGCTTCCGACTGCGCTCGTCACGCCCGCGGCCGACCCCGTTCCCACCCCTACCCGCACGCCGCGGCCACCGACGCCAACGCCACTTCCGACAGCAACGCCTCAGCCGCTGGCATTCCAGCGAATAGGTGATCTACTCATGGCGCGGGAGGAGCACACTTCGACACTTCTCGGCGACGGCAGAGTGCTGATTACCGGAGGCCGTGACCGGTTCGGTGACGCCGTGGCGCAGACTGAGCTGTTCGATTCCGCAACCGACAGTCTCATGCTCGCAGGTGACATGGTCGTGGCGCGCGCGGGCCACACCGCGACTTTGCTGAAGGATGGTCGCGTCCTCGTCGCCGGGGGCGCGGACGACGTGAAGGTGATCGGGTCTGCGGAGATTTTCGATCCGGTGACAGATACCTGGACTGCGATCCCGGAAATGATTGAGTTGCGATTCGGGCAGGGCGCTATCTTGCTGGACGATGGCAGGGTACTCATGATCGGCGGCTCGGGCCGTTCGTCGCTCGTACCCAATTCTGAGATCTACGATCCAGAGACCAATAGTTGGGAGTTTGCGGGCAACATCGACCAACGCCGGGCTTTTCCAGCTGTGACCCTCCTGCCCGATGGGCGCGCGCTGGTAGCCGGGGGATCAGGTGATGCCGGGTACCAGGTTTCCGTGGAGGTTTTCAATCCTGCCGATGGCACGTGGGCCCAGGCGGAGAGAATGATCGCCGGCAGATCAGGCCATACCGCCACATTGTTGCGCGATAACAAAATATTCGTAGTCGGTGGAGTCGGGCTCTCCAGTGATGGCAACGTAGAAACCCACATCTCGACCGAACTGTTCGACGATGAGACCGGCATGTGGCGGCAACTGGCCGATATGAATAACAGGCGCAGCGGGCATGCCATGGCGGTGTTGCCCGACGGCCGGATCCTTGTGGTCGGCGGAACGGACGATCTCGCGTTCCTGTCCTCCGCCGAGATCTACGATCCACAGAATGGCGAGTGGACCTTCATCGGAGAGATGGCGCAGCCCCGCCTCAGCCACCGCGCAACAGCGCTTCCGGACGGCCGTGTTCTGGTCAGCGGCGGATTTACCGGCGGCGACACAATAGCGACCCTGGAGATATACGATCCGGGTCGCTGACCTCTCCTGACACCTTGTGAACGCCGGATCTCTTGGAATATCGTTTGGTCGGCTTATCGTTTGGGCCGCTCACCGCGCGCCGCTGGCCACGAGAGGTAGCAGGCAATGACGGGTTCGGAAGTTGAATTCGGCATCAATGTTTCGCTGGACGTATACATTCCCATGCGGGACGGCGTTCGACTGGCGACCGATATCTATCGGCCGGCACTCCCCGATGGGGATAACGCTCCCGGCAAGTTCCCGGTAATCCTGGGGCGGACCTCCTACGACAAGTCGAATCCGGTCATATGGGTAGATGCCGTCGCGAACTTTTTCACTGCGCGCGGCTACGTGGTGATGCTGCAGGACCTGCGGGGCCGGGGCCGCTCCGAGGGAACCGGCCAGTACCACCACACCGCCAACCCGAACGAGGGTTTAGATGGTTTCGACACGATCGAGTGGGCTGGCGCACAGGAGTGGTGCAACGGCCGCGTGGGCATGGTCGGCAGCTCCCACGGCGGCATCGTTCAGAACATGGCCTCGCTCTATCGCCCGCCCCATCTCTCGGCGCTATGGGTCGACGTCGCTCCGACGAACGCCTTCGCCTATGAGGCCCGGCAGGGCGGCGCGATGGGCCTCCATATGTTCGGCGCTCTCTTTCTGCATGGATACGACTCCCAGGAGATACGGGACAACCCCGAGGCCACCGCACGCATCGAGCAAGGAGCGGAGAACCTGCGGGAACTGGTCTGGCAGACACCGTTCAAGCGCGGGAGCACGCCCATCGCCGAAGTCCCGCACCTTGAAGACATATTGATGCACTACTACTGCGACGGCGTGTACAACGATTTCTGGGCGCAGGAGTCGCTTGACCAGACGCCGCATTTCGGCCGCATGGCTGACATACCGGCGGTCTACTCGGGCGGGTGGTACGACCCGTTCGCGATGGACGTGACCGGCCAGTTCACGCAGATGGCGAAGCTGAACACGACGGCCCAGAAACTGATCATGGGGCCGTGGAACCATGTGCGGATGCGCGGCGCCGGCACGTCAAGCGTTGGCGAGGTCGAGTTCGGCCCGGACGCGTTCTGGGGCGACCCCGTATACAACGCGCTTCGCCTCGCCTGGTTCGACCGCTGGCTGAAAGATATCGACACCGGCGTGGAGAACGAGGCGCCCGTCAGAATATTCGTGATGGGCGGCGGGGATGGACGCAGAGACGCCGCGGGCAATATGCGGCACGGCGGAAGCTGGCGCACGGAGGAGAAGTGGCCGCTTGAGCGCGCCGTGCCGCAGAGCTATTTCCTGGACCTTGCAGGTGCGCTTACTGCTGCCGACGCCCCCGCGGGCAGCGGCCCCGCGGGCAACAATAAGGTCACCTGGGAGCACGATCCAGAACACCCGGTGCCGAGCATCAGCGCCAATGTGACCGGGTTCTACGAGTGGGTAAAATTGCCTGAGGGAATGGACTCGGCGTACGTGCCTGGCCGGGCCCGCATGAGGTCGATGATCGAAGATGGGCCGCTGCACCAGAAAGAGGCGCCGGGGATGACCGGCGCGCGGCCACCCTACCCGCTCCTCGCCGACAGGTCGGACGTGATGGTCTTCCAGACGCCGGCCCTGGAAGAAGATATCGAAGTGACGGGCGCCAGCGAGGTTCGGCTCTGGATCTCATCGTCAGCTCCAGATACCGACTTCACCGCAAAGCTGCTGGACATATACCCGCCGAGCGAAGACTATCCGGACGGTTTCCACCTTCCGCTTGTCGACTCGATTCTGCGCGCTCGGTTCAGGGAAGGCTTCGATCATGAGGCGTTCCTCCAGCCAGGCGAGATTTACGAGATCGTGATTCCACTGCCGCCGATCTCCAACGTCTTCGCGGCGGGGCACCGGATCAGGCTGGATGTGGCGAGCAGCAACTTTCCAAGGTTCGACATCAACCCGAATACCGGGGAGCCGATGGGACGGCACACCCATCAGGAAGTCGCCCGGAATACGGTCCATTTCGGCCCGGAACAGCCGTCCCGGATCGTCCTGCCGATTATTCCTGCCCGGTAAGCGGCTATTTGGATAGAATCCCGCCGTGCCGATCGACAAGACAGTCCCCACATTCGAAGAAGCGGTAGCCGACATCCCTGACGGCGCTACTGTTTTCATTGGCGGATTTGGCGGCGCGGGCGGAATGCCCCACCGGCTCATGCTGGCCCTTCGCGACCTCGGATCGAAGTCGCTCACGATCGCGGGCAATACCGCAGGAATCGCGGTGCCGACGGGATTTGGCTGGCCGGCGGGTGAGGAGCCCATAGACCACGCGATTCTTGTTGAAAACGGCCAGATCGCGAAGGTGATCGCCTCCTTTCCTGTGTCCGGCTCTGTCTCCCGCAAGAACGCCTTCGAGCTGGCCTTCGAACGGGGTGAGATAGAGCTGGAGGTGGTGCCGCAGGGTACCCTCGTCGAGCGCATGCGCGCGGCGGGCGCGGGCATTCCGGCCTTCTACACGCCCACCGGGGCCGGAACGGATCTCGCCGCGGGCAAGGAGACCAGAGAGTTCGACGGCATCGAATGCGTCCTGGAGACGGCGTTGCGCGCCGATTTCGCGCTGATCAGAGGAGCGGTGGCAGACAGGCTCGGCAACATCACCTACTCGGGAACATCTCGGTCATTCAACGTCGCGATGGCGGCCGCGGCTGAGATCACCATCTCGGAGGTCGATGAGATCGTCGAGCCCGGCGAGATCGATCCTGAGCGCGTCGATACCCCGGCGATCTACGTCGATCGCGTGGTGGCCCGCGGCGCGCAGGGTAAGGGAAGCCGGTGACCATTCCGGACCCGGCGTCGCGTCTCGATCGCGAAGTCATCGCCATGCGGGTTGCCAGAGAGTTTCGCGATGGAGACGTAGTAAATCTTGGCATCGGCATTCCGACGCTCTGCTCGGACTTCGTGCCGCCGGGAGTGCAGCTCCTGTATCACAGCGAGAGCGGCGTTTTGAACTGCGGGCCTCTCGCCGATGAAGCGGACGGCGATATCGATCTGATCAATGCGGGCGGCCAGTTCCTGCAAGCGGTACCCGGAATGTCGTTTTTCGATTCCGCGGAGGCCTTTGCGATGATCCGCGGCGGGCACATCGACCTGACCGTTCTGGGCGCTCTTCAGGTCTCGGCGAGGGGCGACCTGGCCAACTGGTTCTTGCCGTCACGCGGGGTGGGAAACGTGGGGGGCGCCATGGACCTCGCGGTCGGCGCAAAAAGGGTGATCGTCGCGATGGAGCACAGCGACAGAGAGGGCGACTCAAAAATCGTATCCGAATGTACGTTTCCGCTGACCGCGATGCGGTGTGTGAGCCTGATCGTTACGGACGTGGCTGTGTTTGAAGTGACGGGACGGAACAGGGGCTTATGGCTGATCGAGGTCGCGCCGGGGTGGGATGCGGACGCGGTGGGCTCCGTCACCGCCGCCGATTTCGCAGTATCTGACGAACTGAAAGAGATCGAACTTCTTTAGAGCCGCCGCTCGAAGTGGCGAGGATATCCCGCCGCTTCGATTGTGCTTCTCGGGCGACAATATTGGGTGAGCGCGAAAAGTGCGCGGATCATTTTCACGACTCCACGCACTTCGGTATCACAAAGACCGCGCGAATCTCCTGGTCGAACGCCGATCGTCCTGGACAGACGGCCTTGGGATTAATGCAGGGATTAGCCCCGTTTGCGGGGGCGTCCCGGGCCTCGCGCAAACAGAACGCGATCTTTCTCTACAACGATCTTGAGTTTTTTGCCCGCCACCTTCGCGGCGTAAGCGAGTCTTGCCCGGATTTTGGCGGGATCCTGGCCCGCCGCCAGTTCAATGGCCTTCGCCTTGCCAGAGCTGAGGCTATCAATCGCCTCGATGAGCGCAATCGTCTCCGGTGAGCGCACTCTGCCTCGAGTGCGAGACTTCTTGAGATCCTTAATATCTGCGTCAACGATCTTCAACGGCATCAGTCAACCTTTCTTTCGGCATGTCGCAGCGGTCCGTGGCCGCTGTTTATCTCCACGCTCCAACGGCGCTTTCCCACGGGAAGAGTAGACAAATCATCTTGATCTACCTGCTCGAAATAATAGTACCCGTATAACCGGTCATCGGTCCAGAGACGTATTTGAATGTTGTGTTAATGGCCCGATGAATTTGCGCCACATAATCATATGCACACAAACGGACAACATGGCCGCACAATCGGCAATATTAGCGAACCAATCGATGTCACAAATGTTCGAACAGATTCGCGATGCAGCACTGATCCCCGGAAGAAATTGCCCGAAATCGATGGGGAACAACTCGGATCGCCGGCAGGATCAATGACGATCCCCCGGATCATCAACGACCCGTGGCAGTGTTCAGTGGACGGGGTTCACCTCACCGGCGGGTATCGACAAGCCTGTGTTTTTATGGGAGCCGATGGGCGATACAGTGAACTGAATGCTAACTCACACTTTTGCCCACTTCCCCGGCGTAACCCTTGCCCGCGAAGCAGAGTTATGGGACGACGGCTATTTCTGTTGGGACGACTTGATCGCCAAAGCGAACTCAGGCGGCGGCTTGGGCGGCCCCGGGGATGGAGTCACCGATGAGGCAATCCGGTCCCGGCAAAGGCTGGCAGCCGGCGATGCGGGGTTCTTTCGCGAGCGCCTGCCTTCCTCTGCGCGCTGGCGCGCCTACCCGGAGTTCATAGACGGCGCGGCATTTCTAGACATAGAAACTACCGGATTATCGCCCGGGTACTCATATACGACGCTCGTTGGCATCCTCGATGGAGACGGTTATACCGCTTATTTGCGGGGCGACAACCTCGACGACCTGCCCGAGGCGTTGCTGAAATACGACCTTGTTGTCACGTTCAACGGCGCCTCTTTCGACCTGCCGTTCCTGAGACGGGAATTTCAGGCTTCTGAAGAACCGGACGCAGAGGATCTCTTCGCCAGGGCCGTGCACATCGATCTTCGATATCCCCTGAGGCAGGCCGGCTACACCGGTGGGCTAAAGCGCATCGAGAAGCGGACCGGCCTCGGGAGATCGTCGGCGCTCTCCAAACTGGGCGGAGCAGACGCGGTGACGCTCTGGAAAATGGCCGGCGAGGGTGAGCCGGGCGCAATCGAGACGCTGGTGCGCTACAACGCTGAGGACGTTGCCTCACTGCCAGATTTGGCTCGGCTGGCATACGACATGCTGAGTTCGCGCCTTCCCTTCTCGGTGCCGCCTGCGCCCAGGTTTCCCGATTACGACACCGAATCGTTACCCTACGATTCGTCCCTCGTGGAGTACTTGGCCCGGTTCAGTTGATGACGACCCGGCAGGGTGGAAATCAGGCCGCCGGTGCTAAACTCATATTCACGAGCCTGACTCGCCCGGACCACGGGCGTTCCCGAAACTTGCCAGGCGAATCAACCAGGCGATCTAAAACGTGGCTGAACTCGAATACTTCGAAAGACCGCAACTGAAACGAACCGTCCTCATTACGGCGTTTGCCGGATGGCCCGACGCTTCAGAAGCAGCGACGCGCGCCGCCCGCTATATTGTCCGCAACCTGGGCGCGTCCCGATTTGCCGCCATCGATCCCGAAGAGTTCTACGTGTACACCGAGCAGCGGCCCATCGTATCAACCACCCGCTCGGGAACAAGGCGAATCTCCTGGCCGAAGAACCGGTTTTACGCCTGGCGGCCGGAAGACCCAAGTAAGCACGACGTCGTGATCATGATCGGCGCAGAGCCGCAGCTCCGCTGGAAGCGGTTCTCCGAGCTTGTACTGGATGTCGTCAACACCTGCAACGTGGAACTGATGGTGACGCTGGGCGCGCTGCTGGACGGTGTTCCCCACACGCGGCCCGCACGAGTCACCACAAGCGCCAGCAGCACCAATCTGGGTGGCGACTTTTCCGATATCCGGTGGGGGCCGTCCCGTTATGAGGGGCCGACTGGTATCACCTCTATATTGACCGACAGCCTGACACGCCACGGCATTGAATGTGTGGCACTCTGGGGCCACGCACCTCACTATCTGCAGGTTCGCCCCAACCCGGTGGTTACGCTGGCGCTGATCCAGGCTGCGCAGCGATTCATCCCACAGATGATCGATGTCGAGCGGCTGGAAAAGAGGGCGAAGGAGTTCGATTCCACTGTCGCCCGCGCGCTCGAAGATCAGGATCAGGTGAGGGGCTACGTGAGCCAGTTGGAACAGAAGTACGATTCGGACACCGAAGCCGAAGAGGAAGACGCGGCCATTCCTGAAGACGATGCCGAGTCGCTCGTCGCCGATGTAGAGGAGTTCCTGCGCAGGAGCAGCGACAGGCCGGACGATGGAGATCCGCCTGTTGGCTAAGCTCATCGAGCGCCTCCATGAACTCGGCAAAACCGAGTCGGCACCCATAGGCTTCGGCAGGCCGGTAAAACGCAAGCATAAGCCCGGCCTTCTGGTCATCGGCGAGGCGAGTTCAGGGCAGATCAAATCGTTGCTATCTAAAGGCGCCATCGAGCATCTCGATGCTGTGCTCCTTGCCGGTACGCCCTCGGGTGAAGTCGCGAAGTCACTCGGCGACGTTCTCTGGGGAGCGCGTGTCTCCAAGTTGGACGAAAAAGGGCTGGACGAACTCAAGGAATCCGGATGCGATTTCATACTTGTCGAGTCTGAAGAAGCCCCCGCCGTCATCCTTCGCGACGATGGCATGGCGCGCGGCAAGGAACTCCCGCTCGACGTCACGGAAAGACAGGCTCGCGTCCTGGAAGACCTGCCGTTCGATTTCCTTACTCTCAAGTACAACGTCAAGCCGGAGAAGTTGACAGTTGCAGGGCTGCTCGAATTCCAGGCCGCCGTATCTATGGTCGGCAAGCACATCGTTCTTGAAGTGAGCGAGCTGCCGTCCGAGAGCGAGCTAAGCCTGCTCAGGGACCTGCCTGTGGACGCCGTCATCGTGCCCGCGGGCGGGCTGACCGCGAAGCAAGGGAAGTCCATCCGCAAGGCGATAGACGCCATCGACCCGCGCAAGCCGCGCAGTCATCACGATGAGCCCACGATTGCCCAGTCCGGCAAGACAATCGTAGATGCCGAAGGGCACGAGGACGGTTTCGAAGAAGATGACGATGACGATGATGACTTCGACTTCGACACACGATCCCGACGATTCTGAGATCCGGGTCGTGCGTTGACGTGATCGCTCTTCCGGCCACGCGGTGGCGGGCTGCGGCCTGTTGGAGCCATAGACCGGCCTGGCGTCGCGGCGGCAACAGATGCTGCTGAGTAATTTCGATCTTCTTCAGAACGATCCGAGCACATGGTTCGCTCTTCTGATCGTCATCATTGCCGGGGCGGCAAGCGCGGTCACTGTTCATGAGGCGGCGCACGCGTGGTCCGCTCTGCAACTGGGCGACCGCACAGCGGCCGCGCTGGGACGCGTCACCCTCAATCCCCGGGCGCACCTGGACCCCGGCGGCTCGCTGATGTTTCTGATCGTCTTCTTCGGCTGGGGGAAGCCCACGCCGGTCAATGCGGCCAATCTGCGGGGCAATCCGGAGAAGAGCATGGCCATCGTCTCCGCGGCCGGCCCGGTCTCCAATCTCATTCTGGCGGCCATTCTGGCCCTTCCTTTTCGGCTGGACCTGATCGACTGGCGAGCTCCGGGACAAAATGCGCCGTTTACCGGCGGGTCTGCCGAAAGCATAGTGGCGGACTTTCTTGTTTACGGCGTGCTTTTCAACTCGTTCCTTGCGATCTTCAACCTGATCCCGCTGCCTCCGCTGGACGGATTCGCGCTCGCGCTTGGCATCCTTCCACGCGGTCCGGCACGTATCGTCAGGAGAGTCGGAGCGTACGGGTTCGCCCCCCTGGGCATCATCCTGGTCCTGGAATTCGCGACTCCATTCGGGATTCTCTCAGGGGTCATGGTCCCGCTCGCAGGCCTCGTGATAGAGGTAGTAACCGGACACTCCCTGCGTTAGCCGGTGTATCCTGATTCCCCCGGCAACTCGCAGCAGTGAAGAAACAAAGGCGGATCCCTCATGGACCGGATCGCAATAATCGGACTCGGCTTCATCGGCGCTTCAATCGGCTATACGCTTCGGTTGAACCACGGGAAGCGATATCACGTCGTCGGGTTCGACTACGACTCGAAAACACAGCAGAAGGCCGATAAGACCGGCGCGCTGGATGAGAGCACCTGGGCGCTGGGCGATGCGGTTCGCGATGCCGACATCATTGTGATCGCCACGCCGGCGGCCGCAGCGAAAGATCTGTTTGCCGATATAGCAAATGATCTGAAGCCCGGCGCAGTTGTAACGGACACCACGAGCACGGCAGGAACTATCACCGGCTGGGCCGAAGAGTATCTGCCGAACAGCGTGGGATTCGTCTCCGGCCACCCCCTCGTCTCCGGAGTCGGAATAGATGAGGCGAATGGCGCGGTCTTCGAGGGCAAGCGCTGGGCGCTTGCGCCGACCGCCACCGCGCCCCAGGATGCCGTGCGCCGTACTATCCGGCTGGTCGAGCACCTTGGCTCGAAGCCGTTTTTCATCAGCGTGGAGGAGCACGATAGCTACGTTGCTGCGGCGACGAACCTCCCTATCGTCGTATCGAACGCGATGATGCTGGCGGCCGCCCGCAGCCCTTCCTGGCGCGAGATCGGAAAGTTCGCCACCGACCAGTTCGGGGAAGTCTCAAGCGCATCGCGCTTCAATCCGGATATCAACATCGGGTCGCTGACCGGCAACACCGAGATGACGATCCACTGGATCGACCAGATGATCATCGAGCTGGCCGACTTCAGGGTAATGCTCGAGGATGAATCTTGCGCCGACCCGGACAGCCCTCTCATAGAGACCCTCAACGACGCGTGGGACGCCCGCCTGCGCTGGGAGAACGGCATCGAGCCCGGAGTGATCGAGCGGCCGGCGCTGCCCACGTCGGGCGATATGATGCTTGGCGTGCTCGTCGGCCACCATGTCGCAGAGCGTCTCAGGGGCATCCGGGACCGGTCGAGACAGCAGGATTATTGAGTTTCTCTGGCTCAGGCACGGTCAAGGCCGTAGCGGTTTCCAGACCGGCGAGATTGCGCGGCGAAATTACGGCGCCCGGCGATAAGTCGATCTCACACAGGGCGGCCATCCTCAACGCCGTGGCCAACGGCGAAGCGCGCGTCACGAACTTCTCCACGGGCGCCGACTGTGCCTCTACGGTGGAAATGCTGCGCGCCCTTGGCGTGGATATCGATCACCGTCCGGGGTCGGCCAGTCGCGGCGGCGAGTTGACCGTACGCGGTGTCGGCATGAACGGCCTCTCGGAGCCGGCCGATGTCCTGGACGCGGGCAACAGCGGCACGACGACCAGGCTCATGTCGGGGATACTTGCGGGCCGCGATTTCCAGGCGATCATCTCCGGCGACGCCTCGATCCGATCCCGGCCCATGGGGCGCGTGATAGACCCGCTGGTGGAGATGGGAGCGAACATCTCCGCCCGCGACGGAGGGCGGCTGGCGCCCATCGTCTTCCACGGAGGCGATTTGCGGGGCATCGAGTACGTGCAGGGCGTGGCCAGCGCCCAGGTCAAGTCCTGCCTGTTATTCGCAGGCCTGAGAGCAGACGGTGAGACGACGGTCCGCAGCCCCGCGATCTCACGCGACCACTCGGAGCGCATGCTGGCCGCGATGGGGGCGCCCGTCCGTACAGATGGCCCTGATGTATCGATCACGGCGTCAGAGCTTTCGGCAGTAGACGTTGAAGTCCCCGGCGACATCAGCTCGGCCGCCTTCTGGCTCGTTGCCGGCGTCATACACCCTGACGCCGAAGTGACGATCAGGAACGTCGGCCTGAACCCCACTCGCGCGGGCGTGCTGACCGTGCTGCGGGAGATGGGCGCCGATATCGAAACGATCAACGAGAGAGAAGTGGCCGGAGAGCCGGTCGGTGATCTAATCGCACGCTCCAGCGCGCTTCACGGAATCGAGATTAGCGGCGAGATAGTCCCACTGCTGATCGATGAGATACCCGTCCTGGCCGTTGCGGCGGCGCAGGCCGATGGCGAGACGGTATTCGCCGACTCCGAGGAGCTGCGCGTCAAAGAGACGGACCGCATCGCCGCGACGGTGGAGTGGATGGTGGCCGCGGGGGCGGACGTGGAAGACCGGCCCGACGGCATGGTCATTCGCGGCGGCCGGCCGATCCGCGGCGTCACCGCCCGCAGTCACGATGACCACCGCATCGCGATGGCGCTGGCCGTGGCGGGACTGGTCGCAGAGGGCGAGATGCGCATAGAAGAGGCGGGCGCAGCAGAGATCTCATACCCGTCTTTCTGGCGCGACCTGTCCACGATCTCAGGCACAGTCGCCTGATGAGTTACTCTGGCTGGCGCGACCTGCCCACGATCTCAGGCACAGTCGCCTGATGAGCGGTGACGACAGGCAGATCGACGCCGCGAACCCGCTCATAGTCGTCGTGTCGGGCCCGTCCGGAGTCGGCAAAGACACCCTCCTCGAACGGATGGAAGAGCTTCACTCCGGCCTGAACTTCCACTTCGTCGTCACGGCGACCACTCGCGACCCTCGGCCCGGCGAGGCAGACGGCGTGAATCACCATTTCCTCAGCCGGGACCAGTTCCAGGACATGATCCGGAACGACGAGTTGCTGGAGTGGGCCGAGGTCTACGGCAACTACTACGGCGTGCCAATAGCGCAGGTAACGGACGCGCTGTCGGCCGGCAAGCACGTGCTCTGCCGCGTCGACGTGCAGGGCGCGGCGCGAATCCGGACGCTGGTGCCGGAGGCCCTATTCGTCTTCGTGTTGCCGCCCGACAAGGACGCCCTGCGACGGCGGCTGATCGAGCGCGACCAGGACAGCGAGGAGTCTATCGACCGGCGCCTCAAATCGGCCAAAGGCGAGATCGAACAGGCCCCACGGTTCGATGAACAGCTCATCAACCACGACGACCGCCTCGACGAGATCGTGGAGGAGCTGGTAGAGATCATCGAGACGGAGTCACGCCGAGACCCGCCGCGCAAGATGGATCTTTAGTAGTTCGAGGCTCGCAGGAGAGACAATTTGGCCAACTACGCCCGGCTGAGGCTGGAGACTGGCGCAACGCTGGCGAGCGACGAGACCATCCAGATGGACGCCATCGAGGTCGCGGCGGGCGAGTCGACCGGGCCGCGAAGACACCCGGGCTCGGATCTGGGCGTGCTCTTTTACGATGGGCGAGGCGAGATTCAGTCGGCCGACCGGACTTTCCCGTTCGTCGGCCCGCGGCATGCGTTTGTTTCGGCGGGCACGATCTTCGAGATTCGCTGCACCGGCAACTCGCCGCTGAAGATGGCCTATGCGCTCTGCCCCGACGGCCCTACCGAGCCGGTCGGGGAGCATGCGCCTAAGGCCACCGCCGGCGGCGCGACGCTGCTGGGTATCAGCCAGTTCGATCGCTTTCCAGACTCGGGGCTGGTCAGGGGCGGGATGTTTTTCCTGGAGCCTGGAGTGGAGTCGCAATACCACTCACATGACGGTGCGCCGGAGGTGTTCGTGTTCCTTCAGGGGACGTGCGACTGCACCACTGAAAACGAGACCGTGCGCGTGGGACCCGGCGAGGTGGTTTACGTAGCGCCTGAGATGAAGCACCGGCTGGCGAACGTGGGCAAAGACCGGCTGGTGGTCTGGCTGACGGTCACCCCGAACGTCACGCCGAGCCACACTTTCTACGATCGGCAGCTGGACGGCACGTGGCTCAGGAAGACGCCGCGGCTCGACGGGAAGCCGGTGCTGCCGCCAACGCCCTGACGTGACATGACAGCGTCCCGAGAAGAGGAGTCGAATGGCATACGAATACGCCCTGTACGAAAAGCGAGACCGCATCGCGTACATCACGATAAACCGGCCGGAATCGATGAATGCGCTTCATCCCGATGCGAGCCGGGAGATGCGTGAGATATTCGAGGACTTCCGCGACGACCCGGATGTCTGGATCGCGATCGTGACGGGGGCGGGAGACAGGGCATTCTGCGCCGGATTCGATCTCAAGTACGCCGCTTCCCGGAAGGAGCGCAATCCTGCCGAGTCGGTTCCGCTCGGCGGCATCACCCGCGACTGGGAGTGCTGGAAACCGATCATCGCGGCGGTCAATGGATACGCGCTTGGCGGCGGGCTCGAGCTGATGCTTGCGTGCGATATCGCTATCGCCGCGGAGCACGCCGAGCTTGGCCTGCCCGAGGTGCGCGTCGGCCTCGCCCCCGGCGCGGGAGGACCGCACCGGCTGATAAGGCAGATCGGCTCGAAAGACACACTGGGCCTCCTGCTCACCGGACGCCGCATACCGGCCAGCGAGGCGCGCCAGATGGGGCTTGTCAACGAGGTCGTGCCGGCACGCGACCTGATGGCGACGGCGGAGAGATGGGCGAGCCAGATACTGGAAGGCGCGCCGCTTTCCGTGCGCGCCGCCAAGCAGATGGCCCTCGAAGGCGCGCATCTTCCGTACGAAGAGGCGATGAACCGCAAGTACAGCGCCTACGAAGAGGCCCGGGCGTCGGCCGATTTCATCGAGGGGCCGCGTGCGTTCTCCGAGAAGCGCAAGCCGGTCTGGCAGGGCAGTTAGCGCTGGGCGCCGGCCATCGTTAGTCGGAGCTGCGGTACCGCTAGATCATCCGCCGGCCAGCGCGTCGTCAGGGCTGTCGCCGACCAGATAGCGCGCGCCGGCGCCGCGACCCGCAGCGCGATCGTCTGGATTGAAAAGGCTGCAGCTATCCAGCGAGAGACAGCCACATCCTATGCACCCGGATAGCTTGTCCCGCAATGCCTCAAGCTCCTCAATGCGGTCGTCAAGCAGGCCTCGCCACGTCCCGGACAGCCGCTCCCAGTCGCGACGGTTGGGCGTACGGGCATCGGGAAGCTGGCTCAGCGCGCGCTCTATCTCTTCCAGGGAAAGGCCGAGGATCTGGGCGGCGCGGATGACTGCCACACGGCGCAGCGTCTCGCGGGCATAGCGACGCTGATTACCCGAAGTTCTCTGTGAGCTGATCAAGCCGCGCGACTCGTAGAACCGCAGCGCGGACGTCCGGACCCCGCTGCGGTCCGCCAGATCGCCGATGGAAAGGCTGTTAGGTAGTGCCGGCATGCTCAGTCAAATATACAGGCCTGACTTAAAGCGCGCTCGAAGTTGCCCGGCGGTATAGAACTCAACCGTGATCTTCGCGGGGCCGGAGGGCGCGATTCCGCGGTCAACCCGGAGTCAGCGGAACACCTTGATGCGCTTGAACTGCTCAGCAAGCGGTACACCATACTTCTCGCCGATCTCAGCAAGCCGCGCCCGGGAGCGTTCGTCGCTCTCCTTGCTACGCGGGCCGACCTGGCTCAGGTGGCAGTGCAACGCATTCTGGCGGGTCTCGAAGTAGTCCGTGACATCCACGTAGGTGTCAGGCTCGTCAGCGCGGAAGAGCCAGACCTCCTCAACCCTGTGCGGCTCCAGGCCCTCTTCCAGATGCTCAGGGTAGGAGAGATGATCGCGGGCGTAAGGAAATACGGCGTCCAGAGCCACTCGGCCGGCCACGGCATGGTCACGGTGCCGCAGGTAGCGACGCTCCGGCTCGGCGGTGAGCAAGATCCTGGGTCTGTGGGTGCGAATCTGGCGAACGATCTGCTCGCGAAAATCTTCGCTGTCTTCCAGAGCCTGATCCGGCTGTCTCAGGAAAACGACTTCAGCGAGTCCGTAAACCTTCCCCGCATTAAGTGTTTCTATCTCCCTCGTCTTCGCCAGGTCTTCCGGCTTGATAGAGCGATCGCTTGTTCCCTTATCGCCGTTTGTGCACACGACGAGGACGACCTTCTTGCCTTCGGCGCACCAACGGGCGATAGTTCCCCCCGCTCCCGATTCCGAGTCATCAGGGTGCGGGGTAACGACAAGTATTGAGTCGGGTTCGTTTTCTCCCATTGGTCCTCTTGCTGCAGCGCGGCGTCCGAGCACAGAGATGCTCCTACCGCGATCTGGTTTCGACTATGGCGAATCAGATTATGGTCAGGTGACCGGTTACTGCGCCAGCGCGCCGACTACCAGGTTTACTGGATATCGGGATTGGTCCGGCACAGTGATCTGTCCTCATCTCCGGCTTCAGCGCCGGCGCGTCTGTCGGTCGACGCCGTGTCGGTGGCGGGCTTGATGAATCTGTGTTTGAACCGGTGCTCTCGTACTGGCCATTTCGACAATACCGGGGATTCTGTCGATCTCATCTAGCGTGGATCACGCCGCCCCTTAGAGATGTGCGACTGTCACAAACTGACACTATCCTGGACCAGATACATGGGAGCCGGTCACACGGGCGGGATCGGGAGTTGAACTGCTCTCAAAAGCATGTCCTGATGCGCCAGAAGGAAGAAGTCCCCGGCGATAAAGCGGGGGGCAAATCCAGATCTGTGTTTCTGGCAGAGACGGGCGAGGGAGCGTTGTTGACTGCATGACGAACGCGCTGACCGTGAGAATAGCCGGTTGTTAACGAGGCCTTCAGGCCGCGTTTCGCGTGTAGATGGAGCAGAGTCGAACTACACCGCAAACACGAGACTGCGCACTCCCCACGTTGCCCACATACTGCCGCCGCCGCGGGCCGCCAGCGCGCCACTGGTGAGTGAGTCAGGCAGAGCTGACATAGCGAGCCCTGCGATGCCCCCTGACTTACAGTGCACTTTAAGTTGTACCGTTGCCCAATAATCCCGAACGACGCCCTGCGACACCGGCTCGAAGCCCGACCCGTGCCGCGGCATAAGGATTTCGACTGATGGCAACCAACCAGTATCAAGCGGGCCGCTCACCCCTTTTTCGACAAGGCATATCCCGTAGTTGATCGCTAATTAAACGCTTGCTAGCATCATTAACACGCCTAGCGGTGAAAACGGGATTTGATCCCGTGTGTAGGGGCGATTCGAAACTGGACTGCTGGCTATGCACACTGGAATCGCAGGAACGCAGGGCGATCGCCACCTATCGCCACTGTGGCGCGGGCCTTTGCGTTGATCATTGGCGTGAAGCCGACTCGTTTAGCGTGGGAGGAATGTGCGACGGACGCGCGCACCGGGATCAGGCGGGCAAGGTGCCGAAAGCTGAAACGGAATCCGGCTGAGATAGTGATTGAGGAGGACTGAAATGGCAGATAGAAAGCGGTTGACAACTTCCGCCGGAGCGCCGGTGGGCGATAACCAGAATTCGCTATCGGTGGGGCCTCGAGGGCCGCTCCTTCTCGAGGACCTTCAACTGATCGAGAAGAACGCGCAGTTCAACCGGGAGCGGATTCCTGAGCGTGTTGTTCACGCGAAGGGCGCAGGCGCATATGGGTACTTAGAAATCACGGCCGACGTCACGAGGTACACCAAGGCCAGACTCTTTTCAGAGATTGGCAAGAGAACCGAGGCATTCCTACGCTTCTCAACGGTGGCAGGTGAAAGAGGCTCCATCGATGCCGCTCGCGATCCGCGCGGTTTCGCGATCAAGCTCTACACGGAAGATGGCAACTACGACATCGTCGGGAATAACACCCCGATCTTCTTCATCCGGGATGGGATCAAGTTCCCTGACTTCATCAGGACGCAGAAGCGGGACCCGCAGACGAACCTGAAAAACCCGACTGCGATGTGGGATTTCTGGTCGCTGTCACCCGAGAGTCTGCACCAGGTGACGATCTTGTTCTCTGACCGGGGCACGCCCAGGTCGCACCGCTACATGAACGGTTACAGCAGCCATGCGTATAGTTGGATCAATTCGGAGGGCGAGCGGTTCTGGGTGAAGTACCACTTCAAGACGAAGCAGGGTATCAAGAACTTCACCAGGGAAGAGGCTATCAAGGTCGGCGGCGATGATCCAGATCATGCCACCCGGGATCTTTACGAGGCTATCGCACGCGGCGACTTCCCGCGCTGGCGGGCCTGTGTCCAGATCATGCCGATGAAAGATGCCGAGAACTATCATGTCAATCCGTTCGATCTGACAAAGGTCTGGCCCCACGGGGACTATCCGCTTGTCGAGTTCGGCGAGCTGGTCCTGGACCGCAATCCGGAGAACTACTTTCAGGATGTCGAGCAGGCTGCCTTCGAGCCTTCGAACATCGTGCCGGGTATCGGGTTTTCGCCAGACAAGATGCTGCAGGCCAGACTATTCGCCTACCCCGACACCCACCGCTACAGGCTGGGCGCTAACTACGCAACGCTGCCGGTCAACTCTCCGCACGCGACTGAGTCGCAGAACTACCATCGAGACGGATTCATGCGGTTCGATGGGAACGGCGGTCCGAGCGTGAACTACGAGCCGAACAGCTTTGGCGGTCCCTTCGAGGACTCGAGCGTCAAAGAAGAGGCGTACAACTTCGAGATTGATGGCATGGCGGCACGCTATAACCACCGTGAGGGCAATGACGACTATACGCAGGTGGGAAATCTGTTCCGCCTGTTGACGCCCGACCACCAGGAGCGACTGATCGACAACCTGGCCGATTCAATGCAGACGGTACCCCATGAGATCCAGGTGAGGCAGATCAGGCATTTCGCCAGAGCGGACCGGCGCTATGGCGAAGGCGTTGCACGCGCCCTGGGTATTGATCCAAGCGAGATTGCTGAGATCGCCGAAACCGAAGGAGCCGAGGCAGCTCCCACGGCGTGAGGGGCTGCCCTGGTAGAGCGGCCTTGCTGCCTTCTGTTGATCTGGTCGGGGATGCAGCCGTACGCGTCGAGTCGTTTTAGGCCTGAGAATTCATTAATGGGCGTTAGAACCCCGTGAACGGCTGACTCGCGTTCGCAGCCATATGGGCCTGATCTCGATTTCGCCACGGGAGAACCCATGAGGCGGGAAGGTTTTGCATGAGCGAGAGAACGATAGGCATCGCGATGGGATCCCTGCTGAAGGTCTTGATTCCAGAAGCAATGTCCACTCCACCGGCCCGGAGTCCGAAGCGATGCTGGACACCACCGCCCAGGAGAGCATGTGGGTGTTTCGGGGAGAGACCCTCTGGCCCGGAATCGAGGCAGATAAGATCACGACACTTTGCCTGATGGGTTTTGTGGAGCAATCGCGCCAGGTTGGGTCCAGGCTCCATGTGGAGCTCTATTGAAGACGGCACTCCTGGGACCACGGTAATCGACATTTCCAGCGATTCTGTCGAGTGGGGCCAGGCTGGTGGGGAAGGTGGGACTCGAACCCACACGCCCGAAGGCACAGGCTCCTAAGGCCTGCGCGTCTGCCAATTCCGCCACTTCCCCTCGTGTGCGGCCGCTGCCCCATCCGCCTCA
The DNA here is from genome assembly GCA_022567135.1 of Chloroflexota bacterium. Lineage (GTDB taxonomy): Bacteria > Chloroflexota > Dehalococcoidia > Lucifugimonadales > Lucifugimonadaceae > UBA1151. The sequence goes on along the minus strand of JADFHP010000011.1, from coordinate 9,005 downwards.
AGCGGACCGCGCCAATTACTATGGTACCGGCGGAAGTGGTGGGAGCGCGCCGGGACTTACCCTCGTCTGGAATCACATGGGGGAGTCATCGTCTTCCGCCTTTTCCCGTTCCTCGTCCAGATCCGGGTTCGCCGGTCTCAGTGAATCGTCGTGGGTCCGCCTGCGGAGGATTGAGGCGGAGGCGAGGGCATCGTCAGATTCGTCCGCTCCATCCGCGTCAGGGGTATCCGGCATATCCGGTGTATCCGGTGCGCCGGGTGTGTCCGGCCTGTCTGGGCCGGTCTCACCGAACAGGGCGTTCATCACCCGGCTCCACAGCGACTCGCGCCGTGGCCGGTTGCCAGTCGCGACCGACCTGGCACCGACCATGAGCTTCCGCCAGGCCACTTCTTCCTGCTCAACCGCTCCAGGATCCCGCCCGGCAGTTGGACCAGCTGCGTCCATTTGCCCGCCCAACTGATCGGGGTCTCCGATGTCCGGGTAGAACTCCGATACGAGAACCTGCCACGGTGCGTCCTCACCTTCGGGCAACTCGTCCGGCCCCAGCACGATCGTGCCTATCGTTTCGTCCGCCTGAGGCGGATGCGGCACGCTCTCATCGCTCTCCGCCGAGGCCGGAAGGCCGGTCTCTTCGGATACCTCTATGAGCCAGTCTACGGCCAGCATGCCCGGGTCTGTATCACCGTCGGCGTTGACCGGCGAGGGACGCGGATAGTGCGATCTGACTACTGGTTCGATGGGGTCTTTCCGCGGCCGCGGGGCAGGATGCAGGCGGGGAATCACGTTTTCAAACCCCGGTTCTCGGACCGTAGAAGCGATGCTTCCGGGCGCCCACGCCGTCTCCATAGGCGTTTCTCTTGCCGCCGGGTCCCCCTGTGGAGCGTCTTCATGATCGTCGATGTTCCCGGCGCCGGGCGTCCTTCCGGGCTTGACCCCGGTCTCCTGCCGTTCTATTTGCGCCGCCCCGCGCTGGGCCTGCTCCTGCTCCGCAAGACTCGAACGGGCCCGGGACCTTCGCCCAACGGCGTCACGGTCCATTGCGCCAGGCTCGGCCCGGAACACCAGTACCGGATACGGCACGCGAGTGACGCCCTGGATCTCGACGCGGAATCCCGGAAGATGCAACAACTCGTCTGTCAGCCGGTCGATCAGCTCGCCGGGTGACGCGGAGAAGCTGGACAGGGCGGAGAACTCAGCCTGCGACGCATCTGACCAGGCCAGTCGGACGGTGCTCACGCCATCCAGGAGCGGCAGAGCAGCGAGGACCGCGTACACGCGCGCCTTCTCCGGAGACCCGGCCAGTAAGAAGCCGATTTTCATCCCCCGGGAAGGCGGCCTCCCCGCGGCTGAATCGGTATTCATCGGTTCCTGCGCCATGAATATTCCAGTCCCGGCGTCGCGCGCCTGCTCAGTTTCGCGCGTCTGAAGGGGATTTTACGAATTCCCCTCCCCTGTATGGGTGATCCCCAGGTGGCCCACAGGTGATTGACACGGGCTTCCACGAGGCGCCGCGGCCCGGGTCGCCCGTATGACTTATTCTGAAACATGCGCCCCAGGTTGGGGACGGGTTTCTTGTGCGCGCCGATTGGGCGCGTTATTGGTGAAACGTGAGGTCCAGTTGCCGGTGAGCCCCGTAACTCAGGAAACACTCGATGAGATTGCGCTTTCCCGCGAGGAGTACGAGACCATCGTAGAGCGGCTCGAGCGTGAGCCGAATCCTCTGGAGCTTGGCCTCTTCGGCGCGCTCTGGAGCGAGCACTGCGGCTACAAGCACTCGAAGCCGCTCCTCAGGACGCTGCCCGACTCCAGCCCCAACCTGCTCGTCGGCGCCGGCTCTGAGAACGCCGGCGTCGTAGACATCGGCGATGGCCTCGCCATTGCCTTCAAGATCGAATCGCACAACCACCCGTCGGCCATCGAACCACACGAAGGCGCGGCCACCGGCGTCGGCGGCATCGTCCGGGACATATTCGCGATGGGAGCGCGCCCCATCGCGCTCCTCAACTCCCTGCGCTTCGGCCCCCTCGACACGCCGCGGAACCGCTACCTGTTCAACGGTGTGGTGGGCGGCATATCCGCCTACGGAAACTGCATCGGCGTTCCGAACGTCGGTGGCGAGGTCGTATTCGCCGACTCCTATTCTGAGAACCCGCTGGTCAACGCCATGTGCGTGGGCCTCATCGAGGATGGCCGGATAGTCAGCGCCTCGCCTCGCGATACGGGCGACATCCTGATGCTGGTAGGCGCCGACACCGGACGGGACGGCATACACGGCGCCTCCGGCCTCGCCTCGCGAACGTTCGAAGAGAAGGCGGAACTCAGGTCGACCGTGCAGGTCGGCAATCCGTTCCTGGAAAAAGTCCTGATCGAAGCCTGCCTTGAAGCCGTGAAACTGGAGGCGGTTGTGGGGTTGCAGGACCTGGGCGCGGCGGGGCTGACGAGCGCCGCAATCGAGTGCGCGGAGCGCGGCGGGATGGGTCTGCGGCTGGACGTCGCGAAGGTCCCGCGTCGGGAAGACGGCATGACCCCCTATGAAGTCATGCTCTCGGAGTCCCAGGAGCGAATGCTGCTTGTAGTGGCGCCCGGCGGCGAGCCGGAGGTGAAGGAGATCTTCGACCGCTGGGACCTCTGGGCCGTGCCGATCGGCGAATTTATCGAGGGCGGGACCGTCGAGATTTTCGACGGTGGCCAGCAGATCAGCTCTACCCCGGTCCGTACGCTCACCGACCCACCGGAATACACGTTCAGTGCATCGAAACCGGCGTGGCTGGACGAACTTCAGTCGGCTGACTTCGGCAACCTCGCCCTCCCCGACCGGCCCGCGGGCGATGTCCTGCTGCAGTTGCTCGGCTCGCCCAACATAGCCTCCAGGCTTCCGGTGTTCCGGCAGTACGACCACCAGGTCCAGACGAACACCGTCGTCGCGCCCGGCGGCGATGCGGCGGTAATGCGGCTCAGGGGCACGCAGACGGGCATCGCACTTGCCACGGACGGTAATGGCCGGTACACGTACCTGTCGCCTTATGACGGCGGCGCCATTGCCGTTGCGGAGGCCTGCCGCAACATGGCGGTCGTTGGGGCAAGGCCGCTCGCCGCCAGCGACTGCCTCAACTTCGGCAACCCTGACCGGCCCGACGTCCAGTACCAGTTGACCGAGGCCGTCAGGGGGATCAAAGAAGCATGCGATGCGTTTGGAATCCCCATCATCAGCGGCAACGTGAGCCTCTACAACGAGGGCGCAGGGACCGCCATCTACCCCACGCCGGTAATCGGCACGCTGGGCAAGCTGGAAGAAGCCTCCATCCACTGCACCGCCGGGTTCAAGACGGCAGGCGACGCGATATACCTGCTTGGCGTCGATTCGATTGATTCCGACCCCGAAACTCTTGCCGGCTCCGAGTTCTTGTCGCTGCTACATGACCGCGTCGAAGGCTCGCCGTTCATCGACCTCGGCCTTGAGACGAGGGTCCAGGCGGCATGCATCGCAGCCATCGAGGAAGGGCTGCTGCAGTCGGCGCACGACTGCTCAGACGGCGGGCTGGCCGTCACCGTCGCAGAGTCGGCGATCATCGGCGGGGTCGGCGCAGTAATCGTTCGCGAGATCAACGGCCGCTGGGATGCGGCGCTGTTCGGCGAGGGGCAGTCGCGCATCGTCGCCTCCGTGCGGCCGGACAACACGGAAAAGTTCGAGGCCATCGCCGCCACCCACGATGTCCCGTTGCTGCGGCTCGGCTCCACCGGCGGCGACCGCGTCGCGTTTTCTGGGGCGTTCGACATCGCGCTGGCAGAAGCCGCCGACGCGTGGGACAACGGCCTGCTGCGCGCGCTGGCGGGGTGATCCTCCGGCGGCGTATCTACTCGCCGCGCTCACCGTCCGCCCGTTCCCGAAGGACGTCCATGTGCCCGACGTGCCGGGCCGCTTCCTGCATGAGATGGTCAGTATCCAGCGAATAGTTTCCTTGCGGCCATCGTGACCGCGGGTCTTGTCATCCCCCGACATTCCTGCGATGGCCTGCCCCGAAAGCTCCCATTCGGCGCGATAAGCCGCCACAGCGGCCGCCGGTGTATCTGTATCGGTTATTCGCCAGTCGATCTCCTCGTCAGGATCGTCCCAGAAATCAGGCAAATCAGCGCCGCCTCCGACAATGGAAATCCAGAACCGCTCGACCGCGGTCAGGTGCTTGATCACGCCTGTGAGACTTGAGAGCGGCGACGTGGACAGAGGCCTCGCGGCTGCTTGCTCTGGCGTCAATCCCGCAATCTTGTTCACCGCGGTGATGCGCAGGAACGTCAGGAATTCCCACTCCAGCGTGAGCTCATCGGTCGCATAGGTTTCCGGCCACCGGCGTTCGATTGGTTCTGCTTGATCGACAGGTGTGTTTGACATGCAGGCAGTCTTGCACACGGTTCAATTGGCACCAAACGCAAACGGCAGTTACGGGCCTGGCACACAAAAGCCACGCATGGAGGATTGGTTACTCTGGCGCTGGCCCATGAGTCTCAATCCAGCCGCGAAGCCCCAACAGGAAATTCAGAGGGTTGATGACCAGTGGGTTGTGGTCCTCACGCATCTGGATCAGGACACCCTGCCGGTCTGATTCGTAGACCTTGATCAATTCGAAGAGCCGATCTTGCCCGTCTGCCTGGGTACCGTTCGGCCCTGCGAGAGCCTCGTACGTTGAGAGAATCGTTATGCCCAGGTCAAGATCGAATCGGTTGTATTGCTCTATATATGTGTTGAATCCAGCGCGTTGCACACGCGTTAGTTGAGCCATTCCCACGCCTCCGTCCAGGTGACGGATATTAGCAGACGCGAGAAGGCGGGGGCTAAAGCCCCCGCACTTGAGGATTCAGCTTCAGAAGAAGGAATTCTGGGGTCAATCTCCGCTGACAGCCGTTCTTGAATCTACGAACGAACCTACTCACACGCGTGCCCCCCCCAAATTGACAGCCGCAGCACCCACTTGCTAGCTTTGATAGGTTGTTAGCAATCGAATCCCGCGCGCGCCAGCGCATCATGCGGTGTTCATATCCCCAGAATCCCGGAGACCCCCTCCTTGCCCACTTACGACTACCGATGCGAGAAAAACGGCCACGAATTCGAGGTGGTCCAGGGCTTTAACGATGCCCCTGGGGCCGCCTGCCCCGCATGCGGCTCTGCCTCTCAGCGCAAGATCTCCGCAGCCGCCCTCCACTTCAAGGGCAGTGGCTGGTACCGCAAAGACAACTCCTCGTCATCCCATGCTTCAGCCAACGGCTCGAAGGCGGAGTCTGACGGGGGCTCTAAATCGGGCAAGAAGGAATCGTCGGACAAGTCTTCTTCAAGTTCTGGCTCGGACTCCAAATCGGACTCGAAGTCCAGCTCAAGTTCCGCTTCCGGCTCTTCGGGAAGCAAGGCGCAGTCCAACGGCGGCTCGACCAACAGCCACTAGCGCCGCAGGCTAACCGTGCGCGCAGTCATCCAGCGTGTATCACGCTCCAGTGTCTCCGTAGATGGCGATATCACCGGCTCGACCGAACGCGGCCTGACGGTCCTGCTCGGCGTCACACACGATGACGAGCAGCAGGACATCGACTACATCGTCGATAAGACGGTCAACATGCGCCTGTTCCCGCACGAGGGCGAAGAGCACGGCTTCGAGCGCTCGGTCTTAGACATCGAAGGGTCAGTGCTGCTCGTCAGCCAGTTCACCCTCTACGCGTCGACGCGCAAGGGCCGCAGGCCCAGCTTCATGGCCGCGGCGCCGGGCGAGGTGTCCGGGCCGATGTTCGATCGGGTAGTCGGAGCGTTCAGGGATCGCGGCGTTCGCGCCGAGACGGGCCTGTTTGGCGCCTATATGCAGGTGGAGCTGGTCAACGACGGCCCTGTCACGATCATCCTGGATAGCCAGGAACGCAATACGCCGCGACGGGGTGCTGATTAGGGGCTGGAACTCGGAACCAGCCTGGTAGCGGCGGGGCTTGCCCCGCACATCCCACGTCGCAGGTCCGCGACGCTCGGGAGGGGCAAGCCCCTCGTCTACCGGGATCTGAGAGTTACTTAGGCGACCAGAAGGCGACGCTCGGGAGGGCGAGCCCCTCCCCTACGGGGTTATGGATGGGTCGTTGTGGTAGACGACGGCACGAGGGTTGTTGGGGTAGGGAGTTACTTGGGCGACCAGAACGCCAGGAAGCCGTCTGCCACCGCTCTCGGCGGCTCCGAGCCATCGACCTTCACGACCCACACCGTATCGTCGCCACGCGCCCGGTCTTCCTGGCGCGATAGCGGCTCGTGCAGCAGGCCGGTGAACACGATCGAGCTGCTGTCCGGCGACCAGAAGGTGTGAGACGCCGAGTACTGATCGAAGAACAGGTGGAGTTGCTCGATCTCCCCGCTGGGAGTGAACTCGATCATATCGGTGATCTCCTTCGTTGCGAGATCCATCACGGACCACAGGAAGCGGCTCGTGATCTCGCCACTGCGTTGCGCCAGCAGCATCTTTTTGCCATCGGGTGACCACATGAGCATGAGATACCGGCCAGATGCCAGCAGCTCCTCGGAAGAGCCGTCGGCCGCGATGCGCCAGATGGTCGACTCGTTGGCAAGCGGATTGCCCTTCAGCACCGCCAGCGATTCGCCGTCCGGCGCCCAGCGGAACCATCCCACCGCTTCGATGTCCGTCAGTGGCGTCAGCGTCCCATCATCCTGGTCCTGCACGAAGAGCGTCGTGCCGTCCTGGCCATCCACCAGGAATGCGGCCCTGCGGTCGTTCGGCGCGTACGTGGGCGCAAAGTATCTCATCGAGCCACCATCGAGCGCCGCGCTCACAGAGGTAAATGGGGCGTCGAAACGGAGCAGGCGGTCCCCGACGTGTACGAGGAGTTGGCTGGAGTCCGGGGACCAGCCAAGGTACAGGGGCGCTCCCGGCACTAACGGGAAAGCCCGCTCGTTTACCGTATCTGCCAGGATGACGGCCAGTCCATCCGGCGTCGATACGATTGACGCGACCTTTTCACTGTCCGGCGACCATACTCCGTAGTGCGGGCCGCCCGCCACGATCAATCCCGTCCCTGGCTCGTTCTGGTAGAGAACGTCGGGCGAATCAGCCGACGAGCCGTCCGCGGCGGAGGCAAGCAGGATATACGGACTGTTGCTTATCGCCAGGGGCAATGCTGCCGAATAGAGAATGGTCGTGCCATCGGGGGACCAGCCGGGCCAGGTGTAGCCGGGCACCTGCGCCCCCTGCCCAAAGGTACCCCGCTCCGGACTAACGCGAATCTGGCCGCTGCCGTCCGGCTTGACTGTGTAGATCTGCGAGTCGGGGCTTACGAAGACGATACGGTTCGTCACATCGCCGGCGACGTCGATGACCGGCGTGGGGGATGCCTGTTGCACCGGCGCCGGAGTTGACGTTGGCGCCAGTGTGGGCGTGGGCGTCAACGTTGGCACTGAGTCGGAGGCACTAGAACGGACGGGTGTGGCCGTTGGGTTCGTCTGCGGCGTCGACGTGGCGACGGCGGACGTTGAGGAACTACAGGCTATTGCGGCCAGCGCCAACAGGCCGAACGCTGTCCACATGACGCGAAGTTTCCGCAACTGCCCGGTCCTTTGCTACCACGCTCTTCCCAGACGCGCCCTGACGGACGCCCGGTCCGGCATCCGATTCAGGCCGATAAAACTCAGATGCCCCCAATGGTAGTTCGATTATCGGTTCAACCCGAGTAGTCCAGGCTGATGTCGAGCGCCCGGGGCGAGTGCGTGAGGGCGCCAATTGAGATCAGGTCGACGCCTGTTGCCGCCACCCCGGCCACGGTCTCCAGAGTGATCCCGCCGGATGCCTCTGTGAGAGCGCGGCCATCGATCAGGTCCACTACCTTCCGCATATCGTCCGGGGTCATATTGTCGAGCAGCAGGATGTCCGGCTTGCCGTCCATGGCATCCCGCGCTTCGGCGAGGCTCTGTACCTCGACTTCGATCTTGATCGTGTGGGGAGCGTTCTCCCGCGCCCTGGTGACGATCTCGCCAATCGACATCCCCTCGGCGCGCAGGGCGTCGATGTGGTTGTCCTTGATCAGCACGCCGTCCCCAAGCGCCTGCCGGTGGTTGCGGCCGCCGCCAGAAGCGACGGCGTGCTTGTCCAGGACACGCAGGCCGGGCGCGGTCTTGCGCGTATCGACGATCGTCGTGGAGGTGCCCTCAACCGCTTTTACGTACTGTGCGGTCAGCGTTGCGATGCCGCTCATTCGCTGGGCGAAGTTCACCGCGGTGCGCTCCGCCCTCAGTATTGAGCCGAAGGCGCCCTCCACCGAAAGCATCAGGCCGCCGGCTTCCAGCGTCTGTCCATCGCCCACCAGTGGTGTAACGCTGAGGGTGGGGTCGACCCGTTGAAATACGTTAGCGGCAACGTCGACGCCACAGGCGATGCCGGGCTCGCGGGCAACCATCGTCGCCCTCCCCTGCCGCTCGTGCGGGATAAGCGCATCGGTGGTCGGGTCGCCAAGTGCCAGGTCTTCGGTGAGGGCCGCGTCGATGGCGCGTTCAAGCTCTACTCTCGGTATCGCCACTTGCTGGGCCGGTATTCTGCTAGGCCTGCAGGTCCAGCATGCGCTCGAGCGCAACCCGGGCGTCCACCGCGATCTCTTGCGGCACCTGTATCCGGTTGATGATGATGCCGCTCCGCAGGCCTTCGAGCACCCAGAGCAGGTAAGCGGGATGCACGCGGTACATCGTTGCGCAGGGGCAGACTATCGGGTCCAGGCAGAAGACTTTCTTGTCCGGATTCTCCTGGGCCAGCCGGTTGACCAGGTTGATCTCCGTCCCGATGCCCCACGCCGAGCCGGCGGGCGCGTCAGTGACCATCCGGACGATCGTCTCGGTCGATCCGGAGTAGTCGGCGGCATCCACTGTCTCCCGGGTGCACTCGGGATGGACGATTACCTGCACGCCTGGGTAGCTCTTGCGAGCGTCAGCGATCTGAGCGGCGGTAAATCGGGTATGGACCGAGCAGTGGCCCTCCCAGAGGATG
>JADFHP010000089.1 GCA_022567135.1 Chloroflexota bacterium | reverse complement strand
AGCAGGTGCCGGTCCTGGAAAACGGCTACCTGTTGATACCTGAGACGCCCGGTCTGGGTATCGAGTTGGACGAAAAAGGCATCGCTGAAACGCCGGTTGTCGACAACCTCGGACAGACTGCGCTACGGGACGACGGGTCCGTGGCATTTTACTAATCTGACGCCGAGCGCGTGGCCTCTTGTGTGAGCGGGCGTATATTCCAGCGGCGGTTGGCGTTGAGGTGGTGGTGCTGGCCCTTCGACCCGCTCAGGACAGGCGGGACTCGAACCCTCGACCCTCCCGATGGAATCGGGATGCTCTCCCAGCTGAGCTACAGCCCCGGGCCGTGAAAAATCGTATCACGCGGATGCTGCCGTGAGGCAGGCCGTTCAGCCGCCGTCTCGCACGGTCGCGTCAGCATCGGTCATTGTTATAGCGGGCAGCACCGCGGGGTGGCGGGCGCGGAATAGCTGCCAGCCGAAGAACACTGCCCCGCCGATGATGATGATGCTGATCCAACTGATCGTGCGATCGACGACGGTCAGGGCGAAGGCGTCGGTATCGTTCAGGCCGAGAAGTATGAGGACGCCGGTCAGCCCGCCCTCAACGAAGCCGAATCCGCCGGGCGTGGGGATGGTCGAGAGCATTGCGCCGGCGAGCGCGGCGAAGAGCGCGACCCAGATGTCGATTTCGAGGCCCATCCCCTTTGCGACCAGAAATAGGCGCGCCGTCTCGAGCAGCCAAGCGATTATTCCAAGCGAGAGCTGGGCTGGCACATCGCGTGGTTTGAAGCCGGCGAGGGCGCCGATCAGGATGTTGTGGAATGAACTCTGGAACCGCCCGGGGAGCCGTGAGGAGATCTGGTCTCCGAAAAACCTCATCCCCATCAGCAGCACAAACAATACTGAGACCAGGATGAGGGCGCCGATGATGACCCATATCGGCGCATCGGCGGTGTCGGCGATCAGGATGCCGATGGTGGCGATGATAAGAAGAATCAGCACTGCCACCATGTCCTGTGCCCGCTCGCCGAGGATCGTTCCGAGGACCAGTGAGAACCGAGTGCCGGACTCCTTTGAGAACGCGTAGCCGCGATAGGCGTCTCCGATTCTCATGAAGGCGATGGAGTTTGCGAACCAGCCCTGGAGAATGATCAGCGAAGCGATCCTGATGGGCGGCAGTCTCGTGCCGGGAGCGCGGTCCAGTTCGCCCGACCTGGCGATCAGAATCCATCGCCAGCCGCGGAACCAGAAGCTCAGGTAATAGAGCGCCAGAGCGGCTGCGTACAGCAGCGGGTCGGTCGACTTGACCAGCTCCCACGTCTCGGACCAGTCGATATCAAAAACTCGGGAAGCTGCGACTGCAAGCACGGCGACGGCCACCGCATACCCGATCAGGGTGGGGAAAGAGAAGAATCTGCGCCGGAGGTGGAGATCGGGCGCGGCTGCCTCGCCGTTCTCAACCGTCTGGTGGGCGGCGCCGGGTCCGTCAGGAAGGGTTGAACTCACTCGCCAGACACCTTTGCCGTGGTCGAGTGCGACGCTGGAGCCGCCAGGGGAGTCTTGTGCGGAACGCCGGCCCGTCTCGGGTAGCGTTCGGGCGTGGGGGTGGCTTTACGCCAGGTCACGAGCGTATCGGCCGGGCCGTCTCCGGGCGTATCCATCCCTTGTCTTTCCACCAGAAAAAGCACGGCAGGCTCCCCGCCCATCTGGCTGGCGGCGAAAGCGGCCTGCGCAGCCTCTCCGTCGACGCCTGCAGTCTTGAGGGCAGCGGCGGTTCCTCCGACGGCAACGAACGGCAGCAGCAGCTCAGCGATTTCCGAGAGCGAGCCGAGCGCTCTGGCGACCGCGAAGTCGTAACTTTCGCGATACGGCTGATGATGAGCGAGATCCTCCGCGCGGGCATGAATGGCCGTGACTTCCTTCAGGTCCAGCGCATCTATGGCGGCGGTGAGGAAGTCGATCTTTTTGCGGGTCGCGTCGATGAGCGCCACCTCGAGATGCGGATATACGATTTTGATGACGAGCCCGGGCACCCCGGCGCCGGTCCCTATGTCGATCAGGCGTGCGCCGGGCTGCGCGCTGTTCAGCAGGTGCGCCAGCGGAAACGAGCGGACGATCAGTTCGTCCCGTACGCTCTCCCACCCCGATATCGACGTGAGATTAGCGTGCTTGTTGCCCTCTTCGAGCAGCTGATAAAAGGCGTAAAGCCGCTCCAGGGTTTGCGGCCGGACAGGTGCGCCCGCAGCTATGAGTTGCGCTTCTAGCATCTTCAATGCAATGTCGCGATCAAAATAGTGGCTCAAAACAGGCCATTTCGTTCAGTCAGCCAGTGTAACAACGGACCCGGGACAGCATCGATTGCGGACTGGCCCACCAATGACGAATTCGCGTTGACTGGCACGGAGCCGGGTGGTAGTTTCGGATGGCTCATCTGTTAAACGTTCGAGGGTTGGGTGCCGGCGCGCTTTTTCGAAGTGCGGGCGGCGGTCCAAAAAGGCGAGGCGGCACTTGGCGATACGGGTTGTAGTCTGCGTCAAACAGGTTCCGGATCCAGATACACCCGCCTCCGCGTTCTCGGTAGACGAAGCCGCGAAAGTGGTAGTTACCCCGCCCGGCACGCCTCCTGTCGTCAACGGCTTCGATCTCCACGCCACTGAAGCCGCGCTGCGCGTAAAAGACGCGGGCGGCGACGTGGAAATAACTGTGCTTGCAGTCGGCTCTGACTTCGTCATGGACGTCGTGAAGCGGCCGCTGTCTATGGGCGCCGATGAGCTGGTGCTCGTAGATGACCCGTCTCTGGCGGGTCTGGACGCTTCCGGGACGGCCAGAGTCCTTGCGGCCGCTATCGAGAAGCAGGGTCCGTTTGACCTGATTCTGTGCGGCCGGCAGGCTTCCGACTGGGACAATGCCCATGTGCCTCTAGGCCTGGCGGAGATCCTGAATCTCCCCTGCATTACGTTCGCCCGCAAGATAGACATGTCTGATGGCTCAGTTCGCGTTGAACGTGCGTTGACGGACGGCTATCAGGTCGTGGAAGCTCCGACGCCGTGTGTGATCACCGTGACCAACGAACTTGGCGAAGCCCGATATCCCACCCTCCGCGGGATCATGGCCGCGACGAGGAAGGCGCCAACGAATCTGACCCCGTCAGAACTTGGCCTGAACTCCGATGATCTGGCGCCCGCGCTCGATCTCGAGCGGCTGTTCGTACCGGAATCCGACCGGAATGTAGAAGTCATCGAGGGCGACGACGAAGAAGATGCCGGGCGGCGGCTCGCCCTTCGGCTGCGCGAGGAGAATCTCATTTAGCGATGGCGTTGATACTCCTCGTGGCGGAAGTCGAAGGCGGTAGCCTGACGGACATCGGCGGGCAACTTGCTCTGGCGGCGAAGAACGTGGCTGGCGCCGGTGACGAGATTGCCGTCGCCGTAATGTCCGACGACCCGACCGCGGCGGCGGAGTCGGCGGCGCGTCTGGATGTGTCCACCGTCTTCTCGATCGCGCACCCGGCACTTGCCGAGGGCGGTACGGGAGGCTTTGACGCGCCGGTGTCAGCGCTGGCCGCGCTCTGCTCCGAGAAGCAGCCATCGGTCGTTCTTCTTGGCAAGACGGACTTCGGCTCCAACGTTGGTCCGCGGGTCGCCTTCCGGCTGGGTTCGGGATTCGCTCAAGACTGCATCGATCTGAGAGCAGAATCTGCGGCGGATCGCATCGCTATTACCAGGCCGGTGCACGGTGGCAACGCAATGGCCGTATATCGCTTCCGCGACCGGGATCCACAGGTGGCGACGATCAGGCCGAACGTGTTCGACCCGGAAGGGGTACCAGATGAAGGAACGCCAACTGGCGCTGCGGAGATCGTACAATTCGACGCCGCGGCGGCAATTGGCGAGACGCGTAGCCGTCTCATCGAGGTGGTGGCCGAAGAGAGCAAGGGCGTACGGCTGGAAGATGCCGACGTCGTGATCTCGGGGGGCCGCGGCCTCGGAGGGCCAGCGCCATTCGAGCGGCTGCAAGAGCTGACGGACATTCTGGGTGGCGCGCTGGGCGCATCGCGCGCCGCCTGCGATGCCGGATGGATTGATCACGGCCACCAGATCGGGCTGACGGGCAAGAGCATCAGTCCCCGGGTCTACATTACGTTCGGGATATCGGGAGCCAGCCAGCACATGGCGGGCTGTTCCGGTGCGAAGGCCATAGTTGCGATCAACAAAGACGCGGACGCGAATATCTTCAAAGAGGCCCGTTTTGGGGTCGTCGGAGACTGGGAGAAGGTCCTGAACGGCTTCATGGCCACGGTGCAGGAGTTGACCGGCAACTAGCCGGTCAGGAGGAGCGACTTGAACTGGGATTACGGCGTAGATTTGCATGCGATAGTCGAGCATGTCGAGACGGCTGAGACGTTTTCGATCTTTTTCCCTATGCTCCGGCGTGCCCTGGTAGTTGACATGCGCCACGGACCTGAAGAGGGCCCACTCGTGCGTGTTCTGCCAATGGCCCGCTCCCCGCAGGAACGGCTGCGCTCACTCCGGCGTCTCAGGCCGTACCTGCCGCGCGCTACCCAGATGGTTGCCATCCCCTGGCCCACGTATGTCATCAACCTGGTCCGATCAGGCGTCTGGGCCAGGCTGGCCGAACGGATTTCCGAAAGCGGCTCTGAGGATGCGGTGCGGGCGCTTGAGCATGGCCTGAAAGAGCTTGAGCGGTACGAGTCCAACGAACTGGCCACCCTGATCAGGGGCGATCACTACGAGACGATCTGGTCCCGTAGCGAGTAGGCCCGGCAATCTCATCTTCCCTGCCAGCCACGCGATTCAGGGCTCGGCGGGGCATCGCGCACCTCATGCAGGACCGTAGATGCACTGCGGCTGCACTACTGTCTCCCGGCACAAATCGCGAGCCTGAACGGGGATTATGAGACAGCCTCTCAGGAGTTTCTCTCCGCAGCCTCCTTGAGGATCATCTCGTCCAGGGTGAGATCCGAGACGGCGCGTCTGAGACGAAGATTCTCTTTTTCCAGCTCTTTCAGGCGGCGAGCCTGTTCGACGGTGAGGCCGCCGTACTCCCGACGCCGGCGGTAGCAGAGCCTGCCCTGAGCGGAGTCGAATGGGTCTGTTCTGTGACCCCGATACCGCGGACTGCCAGGGCGACTGTCGTCCCCTGTGCAAGGGTCACTTCAACCTCGCGCAATTTGCCGATGATCTGCTCAGGTGTGTACTTCCTGCGGGCCATATCTCCCCTTTCTCCGATTCCAAAACCCTAACTTCAGGGTTGGATCGGTTTTGGGGGGCAGGTCACTCCCCTCGGTGGCGAGCGATCATCAGCTATCATTCTGAAATATCCATCCTGGAAGTACGGCCAGTGGCCCAACAGCTGCTCAAAACCAAATTCCATCTCCCTGTCGCACGCGCGGATACAGTTCGCCGTCCCAGGCTCACCGCTCTCATCGATCGGGGTCTTGAGGGCCCTCTGACACTGATCGCCGCGCCCGCGGGCGCCGGCAAATCCACGCTGATAGGGGAATGGCGTGAGACCGATGCCGGTCGGAGCCGCCAATTCGCCTGGTTATCCCTGGACGATGCCGATAGTGATCCGGTGAGATTTTTCACTTATTTCGCTGCCGCTCTGGATGGGATTCGACCCGGTACCGGCGACGCCGCTGCCGCTCTATTCCAAGCGTCCAACATCGGCGCTCAACGAAGTGAGATCCTGACCGCCCTGATCAACGAAATCGCCGAAATCGAGGACGATTTCGTGCTTGGCCTCGATGATTACCACGCGATCACCGACGAGCAGGTCCACGGGATGATGGCGACGTTTGTTGAGCATATGCCCTCTCAGATGCATCTTCTGATCGCCACCCGGCATGATCCTCCGCTACCGCTCGCCAGGTTGAGGGCGCGCGGCGATCTCACGGAGATTCGGGGTCCGGAACTGCAATTCGACGTCGAAGAGGCGGCAACTCTGCTCGCGACTTCGGAGGAGTTGGACCTGCCGAAGACCGTGGTCGCCAATCTCACCGAGCGCACGGAGGGCTGGGCGGCCGGCCTGCACCTGTTCGCGCTTTCGGTGCGCGGCCGAAGGATGTCGGCAGCCGAACTTGAGCAGCGGGTCGGGTCGTTCAGCGGCGGCCAGAAGTTCGTATTCGACTACCTTGCCGGTGAAACATTTGGCCAGTGCGATGAGCCGACTCGAGATTTTCTCGTGAAGACATCGTTCCTGGAGCGAATGTCCGGACCGCTTTGTGACCGGGTGACCGGCATGACCGATGGTGAGGAGACGCTCTCCCGCCTGGCTGAGCAGAATCTATTCCTGGTTCCTCTCGATGACGAGCGCAGATGGTATCGCTACCACCACCTGTTCCAGGATTTCCTGCGCTCCCGGGCCGTGGAGCCTGGCGCCGAAGTCGCGCAGGACGTGCATCGGCGCGCGGCGGCATGGTTTGAGGAGAGCGGCATGGCGGCCGAGGCGATCGGACAGGCCCGCGCCGCGGGTGACCATGAAACCGTGGCCCGCCTCCTGGCTGCCAACTTCGAGGAGCTCGAGCGCACCGGCCATCATGCGTCGATTGCAAGTTGGTCAGCATCGCTGCCGGATGAGATGGTTAAAAAAAGACCCCGGCTGGCACTCATCCACGCGCGAAGCGCGCTGGCGACTGAAGACAACAATGAGGCTATCCGCAAGCTCACGTCCTGGGCAGAAGACGCGATGAACGGAATCGAGGACGGTGGGGGATTCGATCCTTCGGACGATATTGACGGAACCGTTGTCGGATTCGAAGGTCTGGACGCCCTGAAGGGCGAGGTGCTGGCGCTGAAACTCGTCCACTCTGCCCGAAAACTCTCACCGGAAGAGGTAACGGGGCTCGCTGGTCAAGCGCTTGAGCTGCTCCCACCGGATAAGCACCGCGTTAGGGGAATGATTCACCTGCTAGTCGCGGGGATCCAGATCGACCTCGGTGATATGAAGTCGGCGCTACCGATCCTGGAAAGAGGCGCAGATGAAGCCCGCCGGGCCGAGAATCCATCACTTCTCGCCGGCGTTCTGGCGTACCGCGGACAGGTGAGCGTGGCCATGGGCCGGTTGGAAGACGGCCTTCGCTCGTATGAAGATGCGCTCTCAGTGGGACAAAGCGCCTCTGCCGGGGCTAACTGGATGATGTGCGGTCCACATACCTGGCTGGCAGAGATATTGCTGGAGCGTGCCGATCTGGCGGGAGCGACTGGCCACGCCGCGAAGGCTCTCGCGTCCCTGAGCAAATCGCCGATGAGGAGATTCCACCTCTACGGGCGCACCACCGCGGCACAGGTGTTTGTGGCCGCAGGCGACTCCGATGCGGCAATCGAGCAGTTGGAGGACGCGCAGGCGTTCGTCCGGGGTGGCAGGGGTTCTCGCTTCTTGTCTTTCCTCTCCTCCATAAAGCTCAAGGTCTACTGCGGGATCGGCGACCTCGAAGCGGCTGCGGATGTCATTCGGGAACGGGAGCTAACGCCGGATGTGGCAGTGGATTACAAAAACGAGGAGGAGATGACTGCCTACGCTCGCTACCTTGTGGCCAGCGGCCACTATGGCGATGCTGAGCAAGTCCTCTCAAGGGTGATCCCGATCGTGCAGGACGGCGGGCGGGTGCAACACGAGATCCACGCGCTCGCGCTCCGGGCAGTGGCGTTTGAGCTACTGGGCGAGAGGGCGCTTGCCCTCGAGTCGCTCGGACGGGCGACCATGCTGGGCGAGCCGGGGCGTTTCAATCGGACGTTCACGGGCGAGGGCCCGGTGATGGCCGGACTGCTGGAGGCGCTTGCAGACGCCGTCCGACGCGGTCGCGGGCCTGCAGAATCCGGATCGCCCTCGTACCTGGAATTCCTGTTGCGGGAGATGGGCGCCGCGCCAGAAGCCGCATCCGCTCCCGCCACGGAACTCCATCCCGACGCGGTCAGGGACGCAGGCCTGGCGTCGCTGCCCGAACCGCTGAGCGAGCGCGAGGTCGAAGTCCTGAGGTTGATCGCATCGGGCGCGTCGAACCAGCAGATCGCCGAGCAGCTGGTCGTCTCGATGAGCACGGTCAAGACGCACATCAACAGGACCTATCGCAAGCTCGACGCCCGTAGCCGGACCCAGGCGGTTGCGATGGGCCGCCAGCTCGGGATCGTCTAGCGCCCTTCCTTTTCCGAGCCGGTTGGCGATCAGGTCTTAGATCGGTTCAACCCCCGTTCAACCCCCCAGTTCAACCCCTGGGTGGGTTACGCGCGTCTCTTCCCCGCATAGCTTGGAGCTATACGAATTTCATTCCACACATCGTGGAGTGATGAAACAAGGGATGGCCACCGGGCCACTCACAGGCGGAGGAGAAAACTAATGACCAGCAAAAATTTCACAGGCACATTTGCCCACTTCAGCACACGCCGCAACTGGGCCGTGCCCTCATGGGTAGTGGTTCTGGTAGCTATACCAAATTCATTCCGGGAATCGTGGGTTGCTGGCAGACGCGAAGCCGATCAGGTCGCATATCGCGCGATCTGCCGGTAGAGGCACTGCCGACTAACCCGCCCTGACGAGCAGCCCGGTGGCACCGGGCCGAATCCCGACTCAACTCGGGACGGCGGAAGCCAATGGAAGCGGCATTACAGCCGAGCACCAAGAGGCGACACGCAAATCAAGAAACCGGAAGACGGCCACCGGGCCAGACGAACGTAGAGAGGTAATCCAATGACTAGCAAGAATCTCACAGGCAAACTGGCGCACTTCAGCGCCCGCCGCCGCTGGACCGTGCTCGGAGCATGGGTGGTGGTCCTGGTGGCAGCATTCTTCGTCGCCGGGAGCATCGACGATGGGACTACCAACGCCAGCACAGCGAACCCGAACCTCGAGTCCGGTATCGGCCAGGCGCTCATCGACGAGCGGATCAACTTCGACAAACCGGCGGAAGAGTTCGTCATGGTCGAGTTCGAAACCGGCACGGCCAATGACGCTCACAATCGGGCTTTCGTCGCCGCGCTCGCTGCCGACCTGGTAGCGCTCGAAGACGTGACCGCTGTCGCCAGCTACGTTGACGGCAACGAAGGGCTCGTGACAGCCGACAAGAAAGCGGCGCTGGTTCTGACAACGCTTTCAGTCGCGGATGACGAAGCGATTAACATCATCGAGCCTCTACTCACCGTCGTCGAGGAAGCCAACAGCACGAGTGGTTACAGAGTGACTACGGTTGGTCAGGGCAGCGTCGAGAACGAATTCGAAACTCTCATCGAGGAGAGCCTCGTGAAGGGCGAGGCGATCGGTATCGCATTCGCGCTCGTCGTACTGCTGGTCGTATTCGGCGCGGCAGTCGCAGCCGGGCTGCCAATCCTGGTGGCCATCACATCCATCATCGTCGCCGTCTCGCTCAGTGCGATCATCGGCAGAGTGATGGACCTCGACTCAGAAGCGGTTGAGTTCATCATCCCCATGATCGGCCTCGCCGTAGGAATCGACTACTCGCTCTTCATCGTGAAGCGGTTCAGTGAGGAGCTAGCCAGAGGCCGCGAGAAGATGGACGCCATCACAGCCGCGGGCAACACGGCGGGCCGCACGATCATGATCTCCGGATTCGCCGTCATGATCGCCCTCACCGGCATGCTGATCATACCGGACGTGAGCTTCCGCAGCGTCGGACTCGCCGCCATCGTCGTCGTCATCGCCACTATGGCAGCAGCTACCACGCTGCTGCCGGCCATCATCAGCATCCTGGGCCACCGGGTCTACTGGCTGCGGATTCCGTTCGTCGGCCGCAAGATCGTGGTCGGCGAGAACAAAGCCAACGCCAACAAAACCGGCGTCTGGGACAGGGTCACCAACGCAGTAACGGCCCGGCCGCTCGTCAGTGTGATCGTTACAGGCGGCGCCCTGATCGCAGTATCCTCGGCGGTCTTCACGATGAACCTTGGCTCCAACGGGATAACTTCGCTCCCCGAAGACAGCGCCGTGCGGCACGCTTTCGAGGTTGTGGTCGCAGAGTTCAGCGACGGCGTGATATCGGCCGATATCGTGATCGACTCAGCCGATGCGACTGCTCCGGCGATCCTGGCCGGAGTCGAATCGCTCGAAGCGGACCTTGCTGACGACCCGTTCTACGGTGATACGGAAGTCACCATTGCTCCCGGGAACGACCTCATAGTTATCAACGCGGTGATGCAGGGAGACTACTCGGGCCAGGAAGCCGAAGACGCACTTTCACGACTGCGCGATCAGTACGTGCCTGCAGCATTTGACGGCGCAGCAGACGTCTACGTCACCGGCGTCACCGCCGAGGTGGTCGACGAAGTGAACCTCCTTAAGAACTGGCTCCCGCTCGTCTTTGGGCTGGTCCTCGGCAGCAGTTTCCTGCTCTTGCTGATTGTCTTCCGTAGCATCGTGGTGCCGATCAAAGCGGTGGTGATGAACCTCCTCTCAGTAGGCGCCGCATACGGACTGATGGTCCTGGTCTTCCAGCACGGCATCGGTGCAGACCTACTGGGATTCCAGCAGGTGCCGGTCATCGAGTACGGGCTCCCGCTGTTCCTCTTCAGCATCCTGTTCGGCCTCTCCATGGACTACCACGTCTTCATGCTCAGCCGGATCAAGGAGCACTACGACGAGACTGGCGACAACAAGGCTTCTGTGGCCTTCGGTCTCCGCTCCACGGCCGGCATCATCACCGGCGCGGCGCTGATCATGGTCGGTGTCTTCGGCGGCTTCGCCCTCGGCGACATGGTGATGATGCAGCAGGTGGGCTTCGGCCTGGCAGCCGCAATCATCATCGACGCCACACTGGTCCGATCAGTCCTCGTTCCCGCCAGCATGGTGCTGCTGGGCGACAGGAACTGGTACTTCCCGGCCTGGCTCGAGTGGTTGCCCCGCATCGGCGTCGAGGGTGAAGCAGGTGAAGCACCGGAGTCCGAGAGCCAGGAGTTGGAGCCGGCAACCACTACTCCCCTCCTCGCCCCGGCGACTGCCTCGGAGGTGGTTGGAGACTAGACTCCCCTCCAGACGCCCGGATTTGACGGCGGGGCCGCGTCTCCACGAAGTGATGGACGCGGCCCTGCCCCGACACTCTGCACCCGGACCGGCGGGACGACTCGCCGGTGAGGGACGACACCACTGAAAGGACAATACGATGAAAGCGATCACTCAACACAAGTACGGCTCACCTGACGTGCTTGAACTCCAAGAAGTAGACAAGCCGGTCGTCCAGGACGATCAGGTGCTGGTACGCGTTCAGGCGGCATCCGTAAATCCACTTGACTGGCATTTCCTGAGAGGTACCCCACGTTTTGGCCGCCTGGAGATGGGGCTGCTCAAACCAAAAAACAAGATACTGGGAGCAGACGTCGCAGGGCGGGTGGAAGCGGTTGGCAGGGACGTAACGCAGTTCCAGCCAGGTGATGAGGTATTCGGTAGCGCATACGAGTCTGGATTAGGCGCGTTTGCCGAGTATGTATGTGTTACCGAAAATGCATGTGTGCTGAAACCGGCCAGTATGACATTCGAGGAAGCAGCGGCCGTACCTACTGCGGCGATTACCGCCCTGCAGGGTCTTCGCGACAAAGGACAGGTTCAATCCGGGCAAAAGGTTTTGATCAATGGTGCGTCTGGTGGTGTGGGTACGTTTGCGGTGCAGATTGCCAAATCGCTCGGGGCTGAAGTCACCGGCGTTTGCAGCACGGGGAACCTGGACATGGTGCGCTCGATTGGTGCAGACCAGGTTATCGATTACACGCGAGAAGATTTCACCCAAAATGGGCAGCGTTATGACCTGATTATTGATGCTGTGGGAAATCGTTCGGTTTCAGACCTTAAGCGGGCACTGAGTCCAAAGGGAACTTGCGTGATAATCGGA
>JADFHP010000088.1 GCA_022567135.1 Chloroflexota bacterium | reverse complement strand
CGCCACAACCCGTGAGGTGGGTAGCGCGCGACGGCTCAGCGGTGGTGGATGGCAGGGGTCGCGTTTTTGAGCCAGGTCGAATAAAATTAATGTGCGAGCAACACGGCTCGTAAACATCCCGCCGCAGGCGGGGCATTAGCTGAAGTGTTTACACTTCGGGTCTAAGGCAGGGGTCTGCAAAACCTCAATTCGGCGGTTCGAATCCGCCCGTCGCCTCCATCACAACAAGCCCACTGCAAAAGCGGTCCGCCTCTAGCGGACCGCTTTCAGTTACTCTCGATGACGGCTGAATTTCGATCGCCCGGCGAGGCGCTAGCGCGATACCCCCCTGGTCACGTGCTGGCTGACGGGGTCGCGGTCGTTGGGGGTCTCGCGCGCCTGCAGGTCATCTTCGAGATCAGATACATCGCCGCGGTGGCCGGCCACGAACGCGCAGATTACGGTGTAGTCGTCAGGCGAAACGCCCAGCTTCTCGTAGGCGGCGTCTTTATCGATGCCAGCCATTGCGTGTGCGTAGAGATCCATCATGGTGGCCTGGAAGGCAAGTGACATCCACGCCGACCCGGTATCGAACTGGGATGTGGGCAGCGGGCCGCCATCGTCGCGATTGTTCTTCGCGAAGAAGAAGCCGAGTAGTGGCGCACCAGGCGCCCACTTCTGATTGCCGGGGCGGAGGATCGAGTTGAAGACCTCCCGTTCAGGGCCGTCGGTCTCGTACAGGACCATCCAGGGCTGTGAGTTGCCCGACGATGGCGCCCAGCGTGCTGCTTCGAAGAGCTTTCCGATTTCCTCGTCGGTCAGTTGTTCGCTGGAGAAGGCCCTCGTCGACCATCGCTCGGTGAATATCGGTGCGATATCCGCGTCGGGATGTCTGTTGTTTACGGTCTCGGTCATTCGATCTCTTTCACTGGATTCGGCGCTGCCGGTAATTCTGCGCAGCAGCGGCCCATACTCCCGTAAGTGCGCCACTCATTATCCCTGAACGGCCGCCAGCGGCAACACGTAGCAGGCACGAACTCAACTAGAATCCTCACTCTCGACTAATGATCCCCTGACGAGGGTAAGAGGAGCCGTCGTGGCAAGCAGTGATCCCGTCCGGCCGAACATACTGTTCATCCTGAGTGACGATCAGGGATCCTGGGCGATGAATTGCGCCGGGGCCTGGGAGCTGGAGACGCCGAACCTGGACCGGCTGGCGACGACGGGGATCCGATTTGAGAATTTCTTCTGCGCGTCGCCCGTGTGCTCGCCGGCAAGGGCCTCAATCCTGACCGGGCAGATGCCGTCACAACACGGCGTGCACGATTTTCTGCGAGCCGGGAATTCCACTTTGTTGCCGGGTGATGGAAAGACAATCCGGTACCTCGACGGTCGGACGATGTACCCCGAAATCCTGGCCGCGAACGGCTACGACTGCGGGCTGAGCGGCAAGTGGCATCTGGGCGATTCGGCAACCCCGCAGGCCGGGTTCTCGTTCTGGGACGTACACGCCACCGGCGCAGGCGACTACTATGACGCGCCCATGTTTCGCGACGGCAAGCCGTACACCGCCGATGGCTATGTGACCGACGTGATAACGGATAACGCGCTTGGCTTTTTAGAGTCACGGCTCGACTCCGAGAATCCTTTCTCGCTGAACGTTCACTATACGGCCCCGCATGCGCCGTGGGACCGTCACCAGCATCCGGCAGAGGTGTACGACGACTATTACGATAACTGCGCGTTCGAGTCGGTCCGCTGGGACCCGCTGCATCCGAATCAACTGGCCAAGCAGGAGTATCCGCAGATTGGCGGGACCGGGGAAGAGCGGCGAGTCGTGTTGAGCGGCTACTTCGCCGCGATCACTGCGATGGACGCCAATATCGGGCGGCTGATCGACTGGTTGGAGGAGCATGGTTTGCGAGAGAACACGCTTATCGTCTTCACAGCCGACAACGGAATGAACATGGGGCATCACGGCATCTGGGGCAAGGGGAACGGGACGTACCCGCCAAACATGTTCGACACGGCCACGAAGGTGCCCACCCTCATGTCGAGGCCCGGCCATATGCCGAAGGGCGAGGTCAACACCGACTTGCTCAGCCACTATGACCTGATGCCGACTCTGCTCGATTACGTGGGTCTGGACGGCTACGAGTCGGACGATCTTCCCGGGCGCAGCTTTGCGCGAATCCTAAAGGGCGACTCGATGGGCGCGAACAGGCCCGTCATCGTGCTTGACGAGTACGGACCCACCCGCATGATCAGAGACGATTCGATGAAGTATGTTCATCGGTATCCGGATGGGCCGAACGAGTTCTACGATCTGGAAGCTGATCCTGGCGAGACGTCGAACGAGATTGACAACCCGGCCTTCCAGCGATCCATCGAAAGAATGCGAGCGGACTTGGAGGAGTGGTTTGGCCGGTATACCGAGCCCGAGCGGGACGGCTCGAAACAGGCGGTCATGGGACGCGGCCAACTGGACGTGGTAGGCGGCAAGTCTGAGGCGTTCGCCCAGGACCTGGTCTACCTGGCGGACCTGGATAGTTAGCGGCCCTGGCGTCGGTGCCTGGCTCGCCCCCGTCACGGCTGAGAATCTGCCCGGAATCGGGAGCAATATAAAAGGCCCCAGCATAAGCCGGGGCCCTCTAAATACACTGTTAGGTGCGGCT
This sequence comes from Chloroflexota bacterium, assembly GCA_022567135.1. Classification (GTDB taxonomy): domain Bacteria; phylum Chloroflexota; class Dehalococcoidia; order Lucifugimonadales; family Lucifugimonadaceae; genus UBA1151. The sequence continues at coordinate 9,203 of JADFHP010000088.1, read as the reverse complement.
GGTTCTTACCAGCGGCCTCTATCGCCGCCGCCGCCGCCGCCGCCACCACCACCGCCGCCGCCATAGCCACCACCACCGCCGCCGCCACGGCCGCCGCGGTCTTCGCGCGGTCGTGCTTCGTTCACGTTGATGGCGCGCCCGTCGAGCTGGGTGCCGTTAAGGCCGTCGATTGCCGCCTGGCCTTCGCCGCCGTCTGCCATTTCCACGAAACCAAATCCGCGGGGCCTGCCTGACATGCGGTCCATGATGACTCGTGCTGAGTCGACACTACCGAACTGCTCGAAAGCGGCTCGCATGCTGTCTTCTGTAGTGTCGTAGCTTAGATTGCCTACGTAGATATTCAAGAAACTACTCCCCCGTGTACCACGGGTATTGTGTCTTCGCACCAAACCACTCTCAGGTCCAAAGGTGCGCGGTACGCGTTTCCGGAGGAGCTAATACAGTGAACTGTGCGGGCGACCGACTTTTGTGCCGTAAAAACCGTGTCAGCCGCCAAGCATTTTTTACGACATCCGTAATTATAGCAACACTGCGTGTACGTAGTTGATGCAGGACCGTCAAATTTGGTGTGGTCCACCGCCGACGCCGAGAATAACGTGAGGCATGAACATTTCTGCCGACCCTCAACTAACGAACCAGGCAGCGGCGTGGCCGGGACGCGATTCCGGACATTCGGCTACAGTCTTCACTGCACCCCATTGCACGGGAGGTAATCGATGGCCGAGGTATGCGTATGCGGGCACTTCTACGACAGCCACGTCGGTGGTGGCGAGTGCGTGATCACGGATTGCGACTGCACCGATTTCCACAATGACTGACCAAACGGTCTCCGGGCATCTATTTCCAGGCCGTGCGCTCGGCGAATCGCCGTCGTACACCATTTGCTGAATGTTGCCGCCTGCGTTTCAATAGATCTGTGTGCCCGTTGGCCGGCCGGATGATTCGGCCAACCGGGCCGCCTTCGAGCCGGGGTGGCGAAATGGCATACGCGGCGGACTTAAAATCCGCTTCCTCCATAGTGAGGAGTGTGGGTTCGATCCCCACCCCCGGCACCATTTTCATCTCGTGGAACCCGGTGCCGCCACATGGAAGGCGCGACGTTTTGGCAAGACTCCCGCCGTCAGATGCCGTGCTGCGCGGCTCTGCCTGCCACAGTGCGGATCAAGCCGCGCCTACAGCGGCACCTCGCGGTGCGGGTTTCCGCGTGGCGTGGCGGCAGTAGCCGGCTTCGGGACCGCCAGGTTGACTGCGTTGACCACGTCTGCGCGCGTGCATGGCTTGCCCAGGTAATCGACAGCGCCCAGTTGGAACGCTCGGGTCATGGCGTCCATGTCGCTCTCCCCGGAGAGCATGACAACGGGGATCTGCGAGGTCCGCTCGTTCGCCCGCAGGGCCGCAAGGACCTGGAAGCCGTCGAGCTTCGGCATCAAAACATCGAGCAAGATCACGTCCGGGACGTTGGCGGTCGCCATCTCAAGCCCTGCCTGGCCTTCTGCAGCCTCATCGGTCTCATGACCATCGTCGCAAAGAAATTCAGACAGGAACGTCCTTGTGTCCCTGTCGTCTTCGATCACGAGAACCTGTGCCACAGTGATAACCCCGTATCAGAATCGTGATTGGCCCCTCCGATGATCGTACGGCCTCTCACGACCCAGTCGAAGTGGTACTTAAGGGCCACGCGGTGACCCAAAAGCGTCGCCCCCCCGCATGTGGCGCCTGGGGAGTAATATCGCCAGACCGATAAGAGTTAGCGGGTTTCACCCCCGGTCCAGAGGAAGCGCAATGACGCAGGAACCAGTACAGACGCAGGACATCGAGCGGCCGTCGAAGGAGCTGATCGCGAAATTCGACGGCATAAGCTCCGCCACCGCAGCCGGCGAACTCAGCCGCATGGGCATCAAGAACCCGTTCATCCAGGGTCCCACCGCATGGACTCCCGGAAAGACGGTGGTAGGCCCGGCCCTGACGTTGCAGTTCATGCCGAAGCGGGAAGACCTGTACCCGGACCAGGAGTACACGGATCCGGAAATCCAGCTCCACCGCCACGTCCTCTACCACACGCAGCCGGGCGATATCGTCGTCGTCGACGCACGCGGCGAGTTGAGCAGCGGAGTGTTCGGCGAGATGATGCTCACCTATTTCATGGGCAAAGGCGGAATCGGCGCCGTCATCGATGGCTGCATCCGGGACTCCGCCAACGCGAAGGAACTCGGAATCGGCCTGTGGCTGAAGGGCGTCACCCCCAACTTCCATACCCAGACGGTCCAGTTCCCGTTTGCGGTCAACGTACCCATCGCCTGTGGCGGGACCCTCGTGATGCCGGGCGACATCATCGTCGCGGATGACGATGGCGCGGTTTCCGTGCCGATCGCGATGGCGGAGGAGCTCGCGGAGCACGCGTCTGAGCACGCCGAATGGGAAGAGTTCAGCCGCGAGAAGCTGGAAGCCGGCGGTGACCTGCGCCGTTACTACCCGCTGAAGGACGAGGCGCGGCCCGAGTATGAGGAGTGGAAAAAGGCCCACGGCAAGTAGTGCCACTATCTGGCCGGTAGCCTACTTCTGCAGCGCGTAATACCTGAACACGCCTAGCCACTGATCGAAGGTCAGTGACGATGGCTTGTCAGTAATACGGAAGCCCAGGTCATGCGCCAGCCGGGTTATCTGTGTTCGGCTGAGGAATTTCTGCAGCCCGGCCGCAACATCGATGCCCGTTGCGCCAAATGCCTCGTTTACAAGCCGCTGGTACAGCCGTTCCTCGGCGGGGGAGACCAGAGGCGTTCCCCGCCGCGCCATCCAGAGAACGGCCGAGTCGACCGATGGCGGTGGGTCGAAGTCTGTCCGCGCAAGCCGCCTGATCACCTCGACGTGCCACCATGGCTTCAGCAGCAGCGACTGGCGCGTCTCCACTCCGGCTGGATGGCCTGCGAACCGCCCCGCCGCTTCTGTCTGCAGGATCAACATCGCCTCGTTCGGCGGCCTTCCTGCATCTCGTAGATGGCGAACGATGTCCGCGGTGCGCGAATAGGGGACGTTGCTGAATACCTTGTACGGAGCATCGGGCAGTTGCGCCAGCAGGAAATCTGCTTCGACTATCCGCACGCTGGGCGTGCCTCGAAAGCGGTCGCGGAGGCGGCGGCATAACGCCGGGTCGATCTCTATTGCGGTTATCGACCCGCAACGACCGGCAAGCTCGGCTGTGAGCGCGCCGCGGCCCGCGCCGATCTCTACGACGTGATCGCGACGGGATATCGACGAGCGCGCGACGAGGTCAGCGGCAAGCCCGCGATGCAGGAAGTGCTGGGAGCGATACGGCCGCTCCTGTGCCCGATTGCGTCGACCGGACACGGAAGAATACCGCCATCAGAGAATAGTCCTCTTTACTGGTGTTCCACACAGCATACCGCTTGAGGCGAATCGAATCACGCGATAGGAGGTCGCCGGTCTGACCAGGGCGCCGCCTGCTCGAATGAGGCCGATGCCCTCAGAACGAGGCCGTCATCGGCGAAACGGCCGGCAAGCTGCAGGCCGACCGGCATGCCGTCGACGAATCCGCACGGCAGGCTCGCCGCCGGCTGGCCGGTCATGTTGAAGATATACGTGAACGGGTAGAAGCCGTACAGGCCCTCGAACTGCCTGCCGCCAGCGTGGGTTGGTGGAGAGTCCGGGTCGAACCCGGTCACCGATGTCGTCGGCGATGCGATCAGGTCGTACCGGGCCATGATGGCCGTCATATGCTGCCTTAGCTCTTCGACCGCCCGCAGGGAGGCTGCGTAGGTGGCACCGGTAACGTTGCGCCCCATGGACAGGGCTTCGACTCCATCCGGCCCGAGTTCGATATCGGGGTCGTCGAGCAGGTGGCCGAATGCCGCGTATGCGTTGGCGGAATAGATGTTCCAGAAGTGGTCAACCAGCTCGGCAGCCAGTCCGAGTTCAACCTGCTCGACCGTGTGTCCGAGCCCTTCGAAAACTCTCGCGGCCCGCTCCGCGGTCGCCGCCACCTCCGGGTCCACGACGCCGTAGTCGAAATCAGGTGACCAGCCGATGCGCAGGCGCTCCGGCGGCCTGTCGAGATCTGAAAGCAGATCAGGCGCGTCGGCGTGGCGCATCGAGTTCGGATCACGCTCATCGGGCCCGGAAAGCGCCTGCAATAGCAACGCTCCGTCGCGCACGCTCCGCGTCATGGGGCCCGACTGGGCGAACTGGTTGGGCTCAGGACTGCCGTAACCACCGGCGCGCGGAATCCGGCCGTGAGTTGGCTTGAAGCCGAAGACGCCGCAGAAGCTGGCCGGAATGCGAACGGAGCCGCCGCCGTCGGAGCCGGTCGCCAGCGCGCAGAGGCCAGCGATAACCGCCGCGCCGGAACCGCCGCTGGAGCCGCCGGTGGTGCGGCCGGTGTCCCACGGGTTGTGGCAGAAGCCGGCCAGCGGGCTGTCGGTAACCGTCTTGAACGAGATTCCGATCTCGGGGGTGTTGGTCTTTCCAAGGATTACGGCGCCGGATTGCCGCACCCGTTCGACGACCACTGAGTCGTGATCCGGCACGTAATCGGCCAGCGCGGGTGAGCCGAGCGTTGAGCGCAGTCCCGCCGTCATCTCGAGATCCTTGATGGCGATGGGCACGCCGTGCAACGGCGGCAGGGCGCCGCCCGTGGCAACGGCTGTTTCGGCCTTGTGCGCTGCGTCCAGCGCCTGGTCCGCCGCAACCGTTATGAAGGCGTTCAGCTTCGGGTCAAGCTCGTCGATGCGGCGCAGGTACAACTCTGTTAGCTCGACAGGAGAAATCTCCCCGGCCGCGACCAACTCCGCCTGCCGCGAGGCCGGCTCGAATGCGAGATCGTCGATCACTACGAGAACGGCCGTTGGAACGAGTAGGCGCCTTCTTCCGAGGTGATGAACTCCAGCAGCGCGGCCTTACCCTCTTCGTTCGCCTGCTTCGCCCGCAGAATTGCCGGGCCGACTTCGGCCGGCTCCTCGACACGCTCGGCCCAGCCGCCCAACGCCTGTGCAATATCGGCGTAGTTGCCACCCTGGTCTCGGGTGCCGTAAAGATCGTGCGAAAGCGTCATATGCCTCTTTTCAACCGCCATGCCTCCGTTGGCGAGCACGATGGTGGTGATCGGCAGATCGGAGCGCACGGCCGTCTCGAAGTCCAGCCCGGTCATGCCGAACGCGGCATCGCCCATGAAGTTCACGCACATCTTGTCCGGCGCCGCCAGCTTGGCCCCGATGGCGAATCCGAGGCCGGTGCCGAGCTGATGCGACTTGCCCCATCCCAGATATGTGCGAGGGCCGTCGGACCGGTAGAACGGCATGATTTCGAAGCGGGGATTTCCTGAGTCGTGCGTGACGATGGCTTCCGCGGGATGGACGTTCTGCGTGAACTCCCAGATGACGCGATACGGGTTGATCGGCTTCTCATCCGAGGTCAGTAGCGGCATCCACTCCCCCAGCCACGCCGACCGGACTCCGTCGATCTCCCCGGCTGCGCCGTCTTCAGGCCGCACCGGCTCGTCGTTCGTAAGGTCTTTCACGGCCTCCACGAACTGAGCAAGCACGTGCTTCGCATCGCCCAGAATCGCGTGATCGACGTCGTATCCCTTGGAGAGATCAATTGGATCGTTGGTGGCGTGGATGATGTGCTTTCCAGCTGGAATCGGAGTGACCATGCCGTGGCGCGTGAGGCTGGTGCCAACGGCAAGCACCACGTCCGCCTCGCCGAAGAAGTGGTGCGCCGCACCGCTCATTACTCCGGAAACGCTGCCGAGCGCCAGTGGGTGCACCTCGGAAAAAGCGCTCTTGCCCTCCATCGTCGTTGTAACCGGGATCTGCAAGTACTCGGCCAGTTCCTGCAACTCATCCCACGCCTCAGCGTAGAGGACGCCCGCGCCCGCGAGGATGATGGGGCGCTCTGCCCTCAGCAACGCCTCTGCGGCGCGCTGAATCTCCGACGGATCGCCCATCGACGTCGCGATTGGGACGGGCCGGTAGCCCGCGACCAGCTCGGGGTCGATCTCTGCCTGCTCCAGGTCTGCGGGTATCTCTACGAGCACCGGTCCCGGCCGGCCATTCTTGAGCTGCGAAAAGGCGCGCCGCATGGCATCCGGAGTCCGCTCGACAACGCTGATCTTTTCTACCGATTTGGTGACCGACTCCATAGTGCGCACCGCGCTGAACAGCGGGAATACACCCTCGATGTGGCGGGGATGGCCGAGCGGCAACAGCAGCATGGGCGTCGAGTCGGAGTAGGCCGTTGCGATGCCCGCGAACGCGTTCTCAATCCCCGGTCCGTACTGCATGGCGAATACGCTCGGCGGCCTGCCGTTCTTCACCCGGGCGTAGGCGTCTGCAATGCCGACGCCGACCCGCTCTTGCCGGCACACGATCGGCCGTATGCCGATCTCCGCGGCAGCTTCGATAACGGACGTTGTCGGGAAGCACGGGAGATATTCGACCCCTTCGCGCTTCATGATTTCGGCGATTGCGTCGATAACTCGCATCAGGCTCCCCGCTCTCATCCGGCAGACGGCGCAAGCATCGCGCCCGCTGAATCGACTGTCGAGACGTTACGCCCGCGGCGGATGGATCAACGGATTCGTCACTCGGCCAGGAACTTCAGACAGACCGGCATCGGCACAGCGATCTCCGCTCCGGTTGCCTCCAGTTTTCCGGTCGACTGATCACGCCTGAACGAAACGATGTTGTCGCTATCCTGGTTGGCCGCGAGTACGAATTGGCCGGACGGGTCGATGCCGAAGTTGCGCGGTGTCTCGCCGCGCGTGGACTCGTGCCCCACGTAGGTCATGGCGCCCGTGGCCTGATTGACCTCGTAGATCACCAGACTGTGATGGCCGCGGTTAGAGCCGTAGACGAAACGGCCGTCCGGCGAGACGTGCACGTCGGCAGTCGTGTTGTCCCCGGACCATCCGTCCGGCAGTGTGGGCACGGTCTCGAGCTCAGTAAGCGTTCCGGCAGAAGAGTCGTACCGATACGACGTGATGGTGTTGCCGAGTTCGTTGATTACGAATACCAGCTTGCCATTCGGGTGGTAGTCGAAGTGCCGCGGCCCGGCGCCCGGCGCCGAGGACGTGATGAACGGCGGGTCGCCCGCAAGGAGCTTGCCATTCTCGAAGTCCAGTCGGTACGTGACGATCTTGTCCTGCCCCAGGTCGGGCACGAAACCGAATGTGTTCGTCGGGTCAATATTGAACGAGTGAGCGTGCGCACTCTGCTGCCGGCCCGGGTTAACGCTGGAGCCCTCGTGCTGGACGAAGTGGGATAGCGGCTCAATGCTGCCGTCATCGTTGAGCGGAAGCATCGCAACGCTTCCACCGTGGTAGTTGGCGACGCAGACATATCTGCTCGTCGCGTCGACCTGCAGGTGGCATGACCCCGGCCCGCCCGTGGACTGCGTGTTGATCGGCGTCAGGCTGCCCGCATCGCGATCGATGGAGTACGCGGTGACCGACCCGGCGCTCTCGCCATCCTCGCCCGCGACCTCGGCTACGGCGTACAGAACCGTGCCCGCAGGGTTGAGCGCGACGAACGAGGGGTTGGTGACGCCGCCGACGTGGCTAACGTGCGAAAGCTCGCCCGTCGACTCGTCCATGCGCAGGACGTAGACGCCCTCGCTGGTTGTAAGCGTGTAGGTTCCCACGAATACGAACATGTTTAACCCCTTAACTTGCTATCTGGAATCACCTGGATCATCCGTCGAGATCGCTCTGCCTTATTCGTTTTTCCTGTCCGCCTTGCGGGCTGACTTGCGGAACGGAAACTCTAACAGGGGTTTCCGCGGCCGACGCCTCGCCTACTCCAGATCGCCCTGCTCTTTGAATAGCGGAGTGCGCCTGATGTACGAGTTGGTTGCGCCGTCCATGAGCTTCCGGTGCCGCTCCTGAACCTCGCCCCGCACGCGGCCCGGCATGCCGGCGACCACGGAGTTCTCCGGCACCTCCATACCCTCAACCAGCACCGCGCCCGCCGCCACGATGCTGCCCTCGCCCACCTTCACGCCCTGGTTGAGCGTGGCCCCGTTGCCGAGCAGGCTGTGGTCGCCGATCTCCGTGGCGTGGCACATTACGAGGTGGCCGATAGTCACGTGATCGCCGATGTTCATTGGCGTGTCTGCGTGCAGAACGGAGTTGTCCTGCACGTTGGAGTTCTTTCCGATCGTGATCTTCGCCGCATCGGCGCGTATCACCACGCCGGGCCAGATACTGGAGCCCTCACCAATCTCCACGTCACCCAGGACATAGGCCGCTTCGCTCACGAAAGCAGTGGGGTGGACCACCGGCGTCTTGCCATCGTAGCTGCGTATCATTTTTTGCTCTACTCCTGCTTTAACGGGCGTTTACCAGCGGATTCCCGGGTCTCCGACTATCGCAATATGAAATCGTCTTCCCAGACCGGGTTGGTCGCGGGGCTGCAAGAGCATATAACGTGGGGCAGCTAGTAGACACAGAGGGGCGGTCCACTGGATATTCCACGGTCGGCAAGCGGCGAGTCCGCGATAAGCGTCATGGAAGACGCTGCGCGCGTTGCCGGGAAGCTGCTTCGCGATGCGTTCGGTAAACAGATTTCGGTTGAAGAGAAGGCGCCTGCTGACTATGTCACCAACATCGATCGCGAGTCAGAGCGGATCATCTCAGAACTGTTGGGGACCGCATATCCGGACTTCGGATTTCTCGGCGAGGAGTCCGGAAAGACCGGGGCCGATAGCGAGTGGGAGTGGATGGTCGACCCGCTCGACGGCACCCGCAATTTCGTGCGCGGCATACCCATCTATGCGCTTTCGATCGGGCTTGCGAGAGGCGGCAGGCCGGTACTGGGGGCCGTGTATGACCCTCTTCGTGACGAGATGTTCACAGGCGGGGCGGGGCAGGGCGCGCGGCTGAATGGCGAGTCGATACAACCTTCAGCGGCCGGTGGGCTTGAATCGTGCGTCGTCGCCATGGATTTCGGGAAAAACGCTGGTGTATACGAACGCTCGTACGAGATCCTCGGCCGGCTGATGCACAGATTCCAGTCGCTGCGCATGACTGGTGTCATGGCTCTGGGCATCCCTTACGTGGCGGCCGGGCGCACCGATATCTACTTCAATCTGAAGGCGTCTGAATGGGACATTGCAGGCGGCATCGCCCTGGCCCGGGATTCCGGCGTGGTGGTCACCGATCTGGCGGGTGCCGAAACACCGATACCACTTGC
>JADFHP010000186.1 GCA_022567135.1 Chloroflexota bacterium | reverse complement strand
TGCTCAATTGGAAGGCTTTTTTCGTCAAGACTAAAAGCTCGATCTCGGATGCGGATGTGAAAGCAGAGGCGTTCCTCGCCAGGGGACTGGATACCTGGGTGGAAGAAGGACGGATCACCGCGGAGCGCGCACGGGAGTTGAAGGCCGATCTCCGCACCGATGAAGCCCACGCCGCGATGACCCACCTGGGCGCACACCTGGCCATTACGGCGCTCTTCCGCTTCCCCTTCGGCAGCATCATCCGGCCGCTATGGACGCTCGGATTCTTTATGCGCGGCTTCTATCAAGCAATCCGGGGCGGCGGCAAAGTTTGCTGGCAGTTCATCACCCTTCATAATCCACTGGTCATCCTGCTCTCAATCATTCCCGGCCTCGGCGGCTTTGCCTACCTCACCTCCAGACCGCTAAGGAGAATGATCCTCGTAAGACTCATGATCGACCGGCTCGGCCGCAAGATTCCGTTCCGTCTCTATAGCCGCTTACGCATTGACCGGTTAGTCGCGCCCGCCCCCCACAGGACCCCCGGCGACGCCAGAGCCAACGCTCCGGCCGAAACCAACTGATCTGCCATACTCTCCGCAACGCGTCTAAGCGCCTTCTGGTGAGAACCGGACGCGCACTCCCGCCATAATCGCCCTGATCGCCAAATTCGAAAATTCGTCTGCTATCCGGCACCCCGATCCATCCATCGAAAGCGAGATGAAAGTGGCCCTGGCCATGCGTTCGGAATTCATACAAGCAGTCTCAGAACTGGCCGCGGAGGTGTGGGACTTCCATGACCGCTGGGACGTGCACGGTCGCCTGCCTGAGTCGCCCGCGGAACGAATGAGAGTCCGCCGGCCGCTGCTGCAAGAAGAGTTGCGCGAACTGGACGCCGAACTCGAAGCCAACGATGCGGACGCGCTCGCAGAAGAAGCCACAGACGTCGCATTCGTCGCCATCGGTCACCTCGCCGCCCTGGAGGAACTGGCCCTCGATTCGATCAGGACCGTCGTCTCGAAAAACGCCGCAAAGTCCCACGCCACGCACTTCATCGACGATTCAACGGGCAAGATCACCCGCCGTAACTCGGGCGCAAATGAGCCGTAATGGCCGCATACGCCTCGTCGCATTCGATCTCGACGGCACACTCCTGCGCGGCGATACCGTCTGCGTAGGCATCGCCCGCGGCATCGGCACACTTGAGCGGATGCAAGAGATGGAGCGCGGCTACGAGCTGGCGGACAGGCTGTCGGATGTGGCCGAGATAGCATCCTCGTACCTGCCGCTCGGCGAGAAACGGATCGAATCGGAACTCTCCCGCCTGACGCCCGCTCCCGGCGCGGATGAAGGCTGCCGGCTCCTCCGCGACGCCGGGGTCGACTTCGTCATCATCTCCGTCACCTGGGAATTCGCCGTCCGGCACTTCGCGAAGCGATTCGGCGCCTCGGACTACGCCGCCACCCCGCTGGACTGGACAACCGGCGAGTTCGCCGACTTCGATGCCGAAAACAAAGGCCCCTGGTTGGAAGCCAAAATCGCCTCACTCGGCCTCAGGCCCGATCAGGTCGCGGCGGTCGGCGACTCACCGAACGATTGCGGAATGTTCGAAGTGGCGGGAACATCGTTCTACGTAGGAGATGCAAGCGGCGAGTTCGCCAACGTAATCCACCGCCCAGACGCCAATATCCTCGACCTGGCCAAAGAGATCCTGGCCCTGTAGACAGTTATCACCGCAAAGATATCGTCATTCTTGGGCGCCCCGCGACCTGAGGATCTCAGCCTTCGGGGGCAACTCAGCAGGCCATCCGGCCACAAACGATCCAATCCCCCAGAAGGGCGCGGGGGACACCCTGCCTATTCGGAGCGCCGTTCCCAGCCACTCAGCAGATCGCGCGTCAGCCGGTCCATCGCACGACTCATATTCGAGAAGCTGACGATGCCGATCAACTCGCCATCCTCCACCACCGGCAGCCGGGTCACTCCCCGCTCAGACATCGTGTGGGCCGCCTCCAGAATGTCCGTGTCGGGATGGCCCGTATGGACCGGGCTGCTCATGTGCCGGAACACCACGCACTCGTGCGGGTCATGGCCCGCGCCGAGGCAGCGCGCCGTCAGGTCCCACGTCGTGATGATCCCCTCAACCTCGCCCTCACGCTTCACCACCAGTGAGCCGACATCCAACTCCCGCATGCGCGCAGCGGCGGCGATGATCGTGTAGTCGGATCCGATCGTCGCTACCCTGTCGGTCATCACGTCGCGTATCTTCATGCGGAAAAAATGCCCCGATACTGCACGCCCGTGAAAGAGGCGGCCGGCAACAGGCGTAGAGGGAGTTGGAGTCCATTCTAACGTGCCCCTCCGACCTCGCCTCGCATAACGCAAATGCGCCCGGCCGAGGACAACGAGGCCGGGCGCACGCACTGGGTTGGGAGGGAGTGGAGTCCGCCGCACTGCGACGGTAGATATGCCTGCCTATCACTACTTATCTGATGGACCGGTGGGATGGAGTTGGAGGGCCATCCATCACCACTTCGACAGCCATAGCTTCAACCCTCGATGATTACGCCCGAATTACCCAATGCTTCAGAGATTCTTCAGTCTTTTTGGCGACCGTAGATCACCGAGTATGCCGGTCGATTAATCTTCTTCGCTCGCAAAGAACTGGCGGGTTCCGGTCGCCTCGATGGCAGCGCCAACCCTGTCGAGCGCCTGGCCGTATGCCGCCGTGCGCAGGTCCAGGCCCGACTCTTCCGCGCGATTGTAGATCGCAAGATACTCGCGTGACATGATCTTTTGCAGGCGCTCGTGGACCATCGGCTCCGTCCAGTAGTAGCCGCTCCGGTTCTGCACCCACTCGAAGTAGCTCACCGTCACGCCCCCGGCGTTCGCAAGAATGTCCGGCACAACGACCATCCCATTGCTGCTGTTGTTGAGGATCTCATCGGCGTCCGTCGTAATCGGACCGTTGGCCGCCTCCACGATTACCCTGGCCTTGATCCGGCCGGCATTCTCTACGGTGATCTGGTTTTCAAGAGCAGCCGGAATCAGAATATCGACGTCCAGTTCGAGCAGTTCCTCGTTGGTGATCCTGTCGGCATCAACCAGTTCGATCACGGACTCGTGGCAGTAGACCGCCTCGAGCTTGCGAGATTCGTTCTTCACCTCCATCAGGCTGGGCACGTGGAATCCCTCCGTCCTGTTTATGCCGC
>JADFHP010000087.1 GCA_022567135.1 Chloroflexota bacterium | reverse complement strand
GGCCCCCACGAGCAGACATAGTCGATGAACTCGTTGTCGTCGGCGTCCCAGACGCGTGATCCGGCGGCCCTGGTTATGAATAGAGGATTACCACCCACGCTGCCCCATGATCGTGCCGGGCTGTTAACTCCGCCCGGGATCAATTCCTTCGCGCGTTGGAACAGCTCCTGGGAATGGGCGGTATTCAAAAATCGAGCCTCCGGGGCGCGTGAGACGATTCATTTAGGGCGAAGGGCTTCAGCAAATTTGGCACGGCAAAGGATACGGCCCCGCGGCCTTCCGGGCTAGACCAGTAGATAGAACGGAACCCGCCTATGCGGTGCCATCCTCCCGATCGCCCCCGGCTTCATCCCCTGGCTCTTCGGGAAGATCGAAGGCCTTCGCGACGGCGGAGGCCGACTCCATGTCCTCCAGCTCTCGGAGGTAGCTGATGGGGTCGGCAAGCAGCTTCTTTACTATGGCGCGGGTCATGGCGTCGATGATTTCGCGATCGTCATCCTGCAGGGACTGGATGCGTCTGAGCGCCCTGGCAAGTTCCTCGGAGCGCACAGCTTCGGCACGCTCTCCGAGCGCACGGATAAGGGGCTCCGACTCGGTGCCGATCAGAAGCTCTTTGAAGTGCTCTACTTCGCCGTCGATAATGCCCTCCGCAAGCTCCGCCGCCGCCTGCCTCTCTGAGCGGTGCTCGTTCGCGATACCCGTCAGCGCCTCCAGTCCATAGAGTGTGACTCCGGATATCTGACCCACGCCTGACTCCACGTCCGGCGGCATCGCCAGGTCGAGCATGAACAACGGCCTGTCCGGCCGGGCGTCCATGGCTATCTTGACGTCGGCTGCAGAGACGATCGGATATTCGGACGCGGTGCAGGTTACCACCGCGTCCACGCCTGCGATTGCAGCAGGCATTTCTTCGAGCGTGAGGTGGGTGCCGCCAAGCTCGGACGCGAGGTTTGCGGCACTCTCGGGGCGGCGGGATGCCACCAGTATGTCTGACACGCCGTTCCGCTTCAGCGCGCGCGCAGCCTGGACACCGGTTTCGCCGGCGCCGACGATCAGGACCGTATGGCCCTTGAGCCCGCCCACGCCTCGCTCCAGAAGATCGACGCCAATCGAGCTTATCGAGACCCTGCTCTGGCCGATAGCCGTGTTGCGCCGTACTTTCCGATTGGTCCGAAGCGCGTGGTGGAAAAGTTTGGACAGCCGTGGAGAGACCGAGGACGCCTCGCCCGCTGCACGCAGGGCCTGGGATACCTGGCCAACGATCTCCGGCTCGCCGAGCACAAGGGCGTCAAGGCCGGACGCGACCCGGAACAGGTGGCGGATCGCGTCATCATCGGTCAGCGTGTAGACGTATGGGGATAGAGGATCTGTGCCCGGCTCCAGGCGCTCATCGATGATCTCCAGGAATTCCAGGATGCGGTTGATGCCCGGATCACGGTTTTCGGCAACGGAGTAGATCTCCGTGCGGTTGCAGGTTGAGAGGATCACGACGTCGCCAAGGTGGAGCGCGCCCTGGTGGAGCAGTTCGGGCAGCGCTTTGCGATTTATGGCCAGCCGCTGAAGACGTTCAACCGGCGCACTGTTATGACTGACGCCTGCTACGAGGAAGTGCAATTACGGCTCCTGGATTATCGACCATAAACATAGCACGATGTGATTCTTATCACAAAGTACGCATGTGGGCACGCGGGCGGGCGTGAGAAAGGCGTGAAACTTCAGGCATCGACACTCCGGGTAATGAGATCGCGGACGTACCCTGAGGTGGAGAACGACGCGCGCCAGTGTTGAGGGCGGGTGCATGCTACCATCGACTTCCAATCCTCAGGTCCTGAATTCCCGGTAAAAACAGGCTGCACACCATGAGTTCATCCGACCCGTCAATCGACCAGCGCGGCTATGCCAATCCGGAGTTGCTCGTCTCTACGGACTGGCTTGCAGATCATCTGGATGATCCCGGCTTCCGCATTGTGGATTGCAACTTCCCTGGAAGCTTCGGGAAGGCCCACATTCCCGGCGCGGTTCCCGTTTCCGACAACTATTACAAGGGCGAAGATCGGATCCATGTGCAGCCCGCGGCTGAGTTCGAGCAGACGATGTCGGCTCTCGGCATCTCCAACGAGACGACGGTCATCGCCTACGACTCGGACCGGGGGCACTTCTCGCCACGGCTTTTCTGGGCGCTCCAGCTTTACGGCCATGACCGGGTGAAGGTGCTGGACGGCGGCTTTGCCAAATGGTCCAGCGAAGGCCGCCCCGTCGAGCAGGCGGCGCGGCAGTATCCGCCAGGCGATTTCACGGCGCGGGGCCCGCAGCCGGTAAACGCGCTCAAGGACGACATTCTGTCCGAAATCGGCGACAGCAAGACGGTATTCTGGGATGTCCGCGCGGACGACGAGTATTCGGGTGAGAACGACAGGGGCACCGCAAGAGGCGGCCGCATTCCGGGCGCGGTGCACCTTGAGTGGGCAAACTTAGTAACGGGTGGAGCCGTACCAGTATTCAAGCCCGGTGACGAGCTGAGAGCACTGCTGGAAGAAGCAGGGGTCACCCCGGACAAGAACATAGTCGCCTACTGACAGGGCGGCATCCGTGCGGCGCACGGATTCTTCGTTCTTCAGTTGCTGGGGTACCCGAGCGCAAGGAACTATGATGCTTCCTGGGGCGAGTGGGGCAACGACCTCGCTTGCCCTGTCGAGCGGTAGCCCGCACTCGCCGTCGGGCGTTGAACGATCAGGTAGCCGCGCAAAATCGAGCAAACCCGGCCCGGCTGCATATGCCGCGCAGCCGCTGGTCCCAGACCAGGTAAGGCACCCGGACACACATACCATTTGAGAATATTCATGAAAGCTCAGTCGCCACGTATATTCGTGATGTCTGAGCGCACTGTGTCGAAACGAATTCCACTGCTGCGCGGCCGGTGGCTTGCCGCGCTTGTCGCTACCGGACTGATCGCGGCCGTCGCGTGCGGCAGTGAGGCGGACAGCCCCGGCTCTGCGGTGGACGGAAGCCTCGGTGCCGACCTGCTGCTGGCGGAAGATCGCGAGCTGCCCCCGGCCGTGCCAACCGCGGCCCCGGTTCTTGACGCTGGCGGACTGATCGTCAACAAGAACGGGCCGGAGCTGATCGGCAATCAGTTGTGGTTCAACTCCGAGCCCACGAGCATCGGCCAGCTGGCCGCCGACGGCAGGGTCGTGCTCATCGACTTCTGGACATACACCTGCATCAACTGCATCCGCACCTTCCCGTTTCTTCGGGAATGGGACCAGAAATACCGGGACCGCGGCCTGACGATTCTGGGCGTGCATTCGCCCGAGTTCGACTTCGAAAAGATCCCGGACAACGTGCAGAACGCGATCGATCGATACGATCTGCAGTACCCGACCGTCCAGGACAATGAGATGAAGACGTGGAATGCCTTCTCTAACCAATTCTGGCCCGCCAAGTACCTGTTCAACACCGACGGTGAGATCACCTACACCCACTTTGGCGAGGGCGAGTACATCGATACGGAGCGTCAGATACGCGGGGCGCTGGAGGCGGCGGGCTACGATATATCCGACATCCCGATCGGCACGGACGAGGGCCTGCAGCGGGATCCTCTGGCAACCGGCCAGACACGAGAACTTTACGGGGGCTACGATCGCAATTTCACGTACGCCGGCCTGTACGCCGGCCAGCCGGAATACTACGACTCCGCGGACACTGAGGCCTTATACCTCGACAATCTGCCTCACCGCGACGGACAGTGGTATGTACAGGGCGTCTGGAAGAACACGGGCGAGGCCATCGTTCACACCAGGGACACTGTTGAGTATGAGGATTACCTGGTCTTCAAATTCCTGGCCCGCTCTGTGGTAGTTGTAATCGACCCGCAGACCCCGGGCGCGGAGTTCGACGTCATCATCGAGGTCGATGGCAAGCCGATTAGACGTGCGGATGCCGGCGAGGACATTGAGTACGACGACGAGGGCCGGAGCTTCATTCGCGTCGACAGGGGCAAAGAGTACAAAGTACTCGAACAGCAAGAGTCGACGCAACGGGAGATGAAACTCCTTACGAACTCAGCCGATTTCGCCTTCTTTGCCGCGACCTTCGGGAACAATCTCGATGGGGCCTGACTTTTTCCGAGGCAGTCTGACCAGGTCCAAAGGCCTGTTGCCCGCCGCGGCAGCGCTGGCCGCCGTGGCGGCAATCGCCTGCTCGTCCGACGGCGACGCGGCCCAACCAGATGCCATCTTGAGCGCACCGGCGCCGACGGCCACCCCGCTGGTCATCGAAGAGGCGCGCAGCCTTCTCGAGAGCATCGAGCAGTACCCGTCGTTCAATGACGAAGAGTCGGGATTTGGCGTAATCCTGGGAACGCCGGACCTCGGCGTCGGCCAGAACCGAGTCGCTTTCGTAATGACGGACAGCGATTTCGGCATCGTGAAATTCCCGTTCTCAAGGGTCGAGACATTCTTCTTGCCGGACGGCCCCGGTGGCGAGAGGGAGGGTCCGATCGAGACAGTGAACGCGCAGTTTTTCGACTACCCTCTTCGTGTGCGCGGCATTTATGTCGCAGACCTGAGTCTTGACCGTGCCGGCACATGGGAGATCTTCGTAACCATCCCCGATAATGACGGCAACCGGGTCGGGATTCGCTTCCCGTTTGACGTGGCGGAGGCCACGATCTCGGTGGGACTTGGCGATCACGTCCCACCGACCGCCAATCGGACGGCGATCGACGTAGGATCCTTGTTCGAGTTGACGACTTCGAGTAAGCCGGACCCACTACTCTATGACAGGAGTATCGATTCGCTCGTGCAAGAAGGCCGGCCGTTCGTCGTGACGTTCGCCAGCCCCGCCTTCTGCACGAACGCGCTGTGCGGACCGCAGGTCGAAGTGCTGAGCAGCCTCAATGAGCGGCAATCCGATATCGCCGAGTTCGTGCATATCGATCTCTACGAGAACCCTGACGAGATAAAAGGCGACCTGTCGAGGGCCGGTCGCACGCCTTTTCTCAAGGAGTGGGGCGTCACTACCGACGAGTGGACGTTCCTGGTAGACGGAGCTGGCAGGGTCGTCGCGAAGTTCGAGGCGTTCGTGCCGGAAGAGGAGTTGGAGGCGGCCGTCGTCAGGTATTTGGGGCAGCAGGGGTAAGCCGAGCGGGGAGCCGCGCTATTTGCTGTCCTGATCTTCGGCCGGCGGCTCGTATCCCGGCGGCAGGAATATGATCGGATTGGAGACCCTGCGCGCGAGCCGGGTAACGGAGTAGCCGAAGAATACGCGATCAAGCGTCCTGCGCCGCCCCGAGGCCATGACGATGATGTGGGCCGGAAGCTCCTCTTCCACACTTAGAAGCGCGTTGTCGACCTTATGATCCGTTCGCATGATGTCGGCAGATATGCCGGCTGCTATGAGTCTCTCCGATCTCTCTTCGAGATATTCGTTCGGGCTCTCGTTATACCTGGTCCTGTTCTGCCCGTTCGTGAGGCGCAGCGATCGCGCCGGCTTGACGCCGAGCAGCGTGACCGACATGCCCGCTCCCGCGGCGATCTGGCTGACGTACTCAAGCGCCATATCTGCGCGCGGCGTGCCGTTGATCGGAATGACGATTCGCCCCGGCAACGTGTATTCGGCCGGAATTCCCTGCCCGTCGGCGGGTGGCGCCCAGAAGAGAAGCGGCGCAGTCGCCCTGGCCCATACGGTTTCCGTGATGCGCTCCTGGAATAGCCGGTGGATGCGCGCCCGAGGGCGGGCGCCAACGGCGATCATGCTGAATGAGCCGTGTTCCGCGTGGGCCAGAATCATGTCCGGCACACCTCCCGCAGCGATGACCGTCTTGGTGCGGACACGGTCCTGGACGTAGTTTTTGGCGACTTCTGCGAGGTAATCGGTGGCCAGGGCCCGCGCCCGGTCATGCAACGTGTCGGGATAGCTGATCTCGCCGGGCCGCCCCGGCGTCTCGTGGCGAGGGAGGAGCACATGCAACAGGGTCAGCTCTGAGCCCAGCAACTCGGAGAGCGGAACTACCAGGTTGAGAACCTCTTCAGCGCGCGCGGAACCATCGAGCGGAACGATGATCCGTTCGAGGACGCTCTGCCCCTGCTCAGGCAGCGGCTCCGATAATGCGGCCATGGTCTCGATCTCTGTCGCAGGCCCTGTCTAGGGCCGTCCGACCATCAGTTGACTTGCGATTTCAGGCACCTATTTTAGTTGGTCTTGCATTTCGGACAAACGACAGATACGCGGCGAAATCCACCAACTGCGTCATTTTGCGCCTTGATTCCAACTAGAATGACGCCGTTTCCCCTTTTTCGTATCTCAAATATAGGAAAAGCGAGCCCGAAGGAGGGCGCGATTGCCCCGCATGACCGGAAAGATCGCCCTGATGGAGACCCTGCGCGCCGAAGGAGTCAGGTACGTCTTCGGCAACCCGGGCACCAGTGAAGCGCCGATCATGAGCGCACTCGAGAGCTATCCGGACCTGGATTACGTGCTCGCGGTGCAGGAAGGCGTCGCGGTGGGCATGGCGGATGGATACGCCCGCCGCACCGGCCGTCCTTCGTTCGTCAATCTGCACATTCATACGGGACTCGCCAACGGGATCAGCCTGCTCACGGACTCGTTCCTGGCCGGCATCCCCATCGTGGTCACGGCCGGAAACGCCGACGCCCGCAAACTGGCGGAGGGTCGCTGGGACCTGGCCCGAATCATGGCGCCGGTGGTCAAGTGGAGCGCCGAAGTAACCCACGCAGGCCAGATGGCGAGTGTGATGCGACGGGCCTTCACAGAAGCGAGGACGCCGCCCACCGGGCCGGTCTTCGTTGGATTTGCTGCGAATGCCCTTGACGAGGAGGCCGATCAGGAGATATTCCCATCTACGGATTCCTACCTCGCCGCCCCGCCGGACCCGGAAGGCCTGTCGAAAGCCACCGAACTGCTGGCGGGAGCGGATCGGCCGGTGCTGGTCGTTGGCGACAGGGTGAGCCAGAGCGGCGGCACGATGGCCGCGGTTCGCCTGGCGGAGCGCACCGGCGCGCGGGTCTACTCGGCCGGCTACACGCAGGTCGTTTTCCCTACCTCTCATCCGCAGTACATGGGAATGCTCAGCATGCGCTCCCCTGCAATTCGCTCGGACCTTCAGCGGGCTGATGTCGTTCTCGCGGTGGGTATGCGGGTCTTCTCAGAATTTTTCCACACGGACGAGCCCGTCCTCGGGCCTGAGGCGAAGCTGATTCACATCGACTCCAACGGCGGCGAACTGGGCCGTTCACAGCGCACCGAGATCGCGCTGCTTGCGGACCCGGCCGCGGCGCTCACAGCGCTGGCCGATTCGCTCGACGAGACGATGCCGGGCGTGGCGATGGAGGCTGCCAGGTCGCGTGCCGCGAGCCTTGGCGCGCTGACTGCGGCCGCGCAGGCGTCGTTCGACGAGGACATGCGCAAAGACTCGGGCGAGCGGCCGATGACGCCGGCGAAGTTGATGTCCGAGCTGGCACACGCCTGGCCGGACAATGCCGTGATGGTGGACGATGCGATCTCATCACGCGGCGCGCTTTACTCGGCGATCAAGTTCGACGCTCCAGGCGATCTCGAGGGCGAGGTCGGCGCCGCTATTGGCTGGGGCATGGGCGCCGCGCTGGGCGTAAAGCTCGGCTCGCCCGAGCGGCCGGTGATATCGCTCCTCGGAGACGGCTCGGCGATGATGACCGTGCAGGCGCTCTGGACCGCGGCAGCGCGCAAGATCCCGGTCGTCTACGTCATCTGCAACAACGGCATGTACCGGATACTCCGGGTGAACATGAACGTCTACCTCGACCAGGTGCTGAAAGAGCCGGACCACGAGCGCCGCTTCATGGGGACCGAGTTCGAGCCGTCGTTCGACTTCGCCGCGATCGCGCAGGCGTTTGGAGTGAAGTCGAAGCGCATCGAAGACGCATCCGAGGTTGGGCCAGCGCTCACCGAGGCCGTTGCCGCCAACGAGCCATACCTGCTGGACGTGATTATCGACGGCTCGTTGTAATATCTCGCACTATCACGGCCTGATCTCCAGCCCTCGCCAAACACGCATTCCCGTGCGGTCACGCACGCTGGACTACGGTTATTGCCGGTATGCCGACGCCCGATTGCGGCCAGTATGGAACGATGCCTCACTATGACGTCGCCGTTATCGGCACGGGACCGGCCGGCCAGAAGGCGGCTATTCAGGCCGCCAAACTCGGTCGCAGCGTAGTCGCTATCGAAAGCAGCGCCTCCGTTGGCGGCGGAGCGCTGGCGACCGGCACCATCCCGAGCAAGACTCTGCGAGAGGCGGTCCTGTACCTTACGGGGTTCAGCCAGCGCGGGCTTTACGGCGTCAGCTACCAGGTGAAAGAGCGCATCGCCATCACCGATCTGGTCTACCGCGTCAACCACGTCATCCGGGAACAGGTTGCTGTAGTGGAGTCGCAGTTGCGGCGCAACAACGTCGACATCGTGAAAGGCAAAGCATCGTTCGTCGATGAGCACACCATCTCGATCGAGACGGAAGGCGAAGGCGAGCCGCCCGAACAGATAACGGCCGATGTCTTCGTGATCTGCGCCGGCAGCGAGCCGTTCCGGCCGCCACAGATTCCCTTCGATGGCAAGCGCATCTTCGACACGGACAATATCTTCCAGATGGGTGAGATCCCCCGCACTATGACGATAGTCGGCGGCGGCGTGATCGGCATCGAATACGCCGGCATGTTCTCGGCCCTCGAGGTGCGGGTCACAGTAGTCGAGAAACAGGACCAACTACTCGGTTTCGTGGACCCCGAGATCATCGACGCCCTCGTCTATCACATGCGCGATCGCGGGGTCGTGTTCAGGCTGGGGGAAGACGTACGCAACGTCTCGGTAACAGACGGTTCCGTCGTCTCGACCACCGCGTCCAACAAGACGATCGTGACCGAGTCGCTGCTTTACACCGCGGGCCGCCTGGGCGCCACCGCCGGAATGGAGCTTGAGGTGATCGGCATCGAGCCGACGCCGCGCGGTCAGATTCTTGTAAACGACGATTACCAGACGGCGGTCCCGCACATATATGCCGCCGGAGACGTGATCGGCTTCCCCGCCCTTGCGGCAACGTCGATGGAGCAGGGCCGGATCGCGGTGCGCCATGCGCTGGGTGAGCCGGTAACCCGGCAAGAAGACCTGTTGCCGTACGGCATCTACACCGTCCCTGAGATCTCGATAGTGGGCAAGACCGAACGGGAGCTGACCGCCGATGCGGTGCCGTACGAGGCGGGCATCGCGAAGTATGCCGAGACCGCACGCGGGCAGATCGTGGGCGACAACGTCGGCAGGCTGAAGCTGCTCGTCCACGCTGAGAGCCGCGAGCTGCTCGGCGTGCACATCATCGGCGAGGGCGCGACAGAGCTGGTTCACATCGGCCAGATGGTGATGGCGATGGGCGGCACGCTGGACGTTTTGATAAACAACGTCTTCAACTACCCGACGCTGGCAGAGTGCTACAAGATCGCCGCGCTGGACGCCTTCAACAAGCTATCGGCGCAGACGCGGCGGGACACCGAGGCGGCGTAGGCGGGCTGGCCGCACTCCATCTCTTTTTGCTAGCACCTGCTTCATGCCGAATTTCGTCGCTAGACACATAGGTCGCGGGCGGTAGCGCATACATTTTGTGGTATCCTCACGCAATTCGGTACTGCGATGGCGATTATTGCGTGCTGAATATGTCGCCCCGAAGGCCGTCAGGCATCTGCAACAAGGCGTGGACCGATGCCGATACGCTACCTACTGTCAGGATTGTTTTTGTGGCTGGTCGTTGCCTGCACTAGCGGCAACCCGGAGCCGACATTCGCCGTGGTGGTTCCGTGATTCGGCGGCTCGCGGTACTCGCAGCGGTGATGTTTTTCGTCGCCGTGTTGTATTCCGACTACTCGCAGGAACACCCGGTCCGCGCTGCGACGACGTTTACGGTGACCTCCACCGGTGATTCGGGTGATAGCAACGCTGGCAATGGCATCTGTGACGATGGATCCGGCAGTTGCACACTCCGTGCTGCGATTGAAGAGGCCAACGCTCTGTCCGGCACCGATACGATCGCCTTCAACATTTCGACGTCCGACCCGGGCTTCGTGGTTAGCACCGCTTCGTTCAGCATCAAGCCGGGTTCCGCGCTTCCCACCATCACCGACCCGGTGGTTATCGACGGCTACACCCAGCCCGGTGCCTCTCCGAACACGAACGGGCCCGGGTTTGGTCTCAATACGGTGCTAAAGATTGAGTTGGACGGCAGCAATGCGGGTGCGCCCTTCGTACACGGACTGAACATCCACGGAGGAGCCAGCGCCGTTCGCGGGTTGGTCATCAATCGGTTCAGCGGCGATGGCGTTTTTATCGCGTTCTTCGGATCAAACGTAATTGAGGGGAACTTCCTCGGAACTGATATCAGCGGGACTCTTGGTTTAGGCAACACCGTGGACGGCATAGACGTTCGGGCCTCGAACAACACCATCGGTGGGATAACACCCGCGGCCAGTAATGTACTGTCGAGCAACGGGGTGCGGGGCGTGGTTATCCAGGGCGCAGCTACAGGAAATCTAGTGCAGGGCAACTTCATTGGCACTGACGTCTCAGGCACCTTTGCCCTCGGCAATGCGCAAGAAGGGGTGGTCCTCAGAGATGTCCCCGGCAACACCATTGGGGGTACCCAGCCTGGCGCGGGTAACGTTATCTCAGGCAACGGAAACGGCGTCCGCATTGTGAATTTTCCAAGCTTTGGCACAACCAGCGCCAGTCAGAACGTAGTCATAGGCAACATCATCGGCGCCGACGTCTCGGGTACCGCGAACTTGGGCAACATCGCCAGTAGGGTGTTCAGCAGCAAGGGCAGTGGGGTGGTCATCAATGGGGCGTCCGGGAACACCGTTGGAGGCACCGAGACGGGCGCGGCGAATATCATCGCGTTTAATGAAGGCAATGGAATCCGTGTCGTAACGCGGGAAGACAGCTCCGCCACAGGCAATTGGGTTCTGAACAATTCGATTTTCTCCAATGGGCTAACTGGAATCGACCTGGAAGCCTCTGGCGAGACATCCGGCGTGACACCCAATGATGTGGGAGATTCCGACACAGGTTCCAACAACCTTCAGAACTTCCCGGTTCTGACGAGCGCTGTCACAGCCGCGAACAGCACGGTCGTAGAGGGGTCGCTGAATAGTGCCTCAAGCAAAACGTTCAAGATAGAGTTCTTTTCGAACAGCGCGTGCGATCCCTCGGGTCACGGCGAGGGTGAGGCCTTCGTCGGCACGATGTCGGTCACCACGGACGGAGGCGGCAACGCTGGCTTTACGGCCACGCTCTCGACTATCGCTACCCCGGGCCACTTTCTGACCGCCACCGCGACCGACCCAGAGGGCAATACGTCGGAGTTCTCACGATGCCTCCGAATCCCAAGGGAACCGGATCCCCCGACCAGTCTGACCGCCGTCGCGGGAGAAGGTCAGGCTATGGTTTCGTGGACCGCACCATCTGATGACGGCGGATCCCCGATCACGGAATATACAGTCACCTCTGACCCCGGCGGACGGATAGTCGCGACTGCTGACACGTCCACGGTAATGACTGAACTTACTAACGGTGAAAGCTATGTTTTCACCGTGGTAGCCACCAATGCCGTGGGACCGAGCGAATCATCCTCTCCGTCGAACACCGTGGTGCCGATCCGCCCCCCCGATCCGCCGACAAACGTTGAGGCCGTGGCGGGCGATGGCCAGGCTACAGTCTCGTGGACCGCACCGTCTGATGACGGCGGATCTCCGATCGCGGAATATACAGTCACCTCAGAACCCGGCGGACTGATTGTCGCGACCGCTGACACGTCCACGGTAGTGACCGAACTCACTAACGGTGAAAGCTATGTTTTCACCGTGGTAGCCACCAATGCAGCGGGTGTGAGCAAAGCATCCTCGTTGTCAAATGTGGTCGTGCCAATTCGACCCCCAGATCCGCCAACAAATGTAGACGCCATGGCGGGAGACGGCCAGGTAACCGTCTCATGGACCCCACCGATCGATGACGGTGGATCTCCTATAACGGCTTATACCGTCACCTCAGACCACGGCGGACTGATTGTCGCCACCACTGACACGTCCACGGTAGTGACCGAACTC
>JADFHP010000086.1 GCA_022567135.1 Chloroflexota bacterium | reverse complement strand
AGACACCGACTACATCGCGGGAAATCACCGCTCACACGGCCACCCCATCGCAAAGGGAGCTGATCTGAAAAAGGCGATGGCCGAGATCTACGGCCGCTCCGGCGGCTATTGCAAGGGCAAAGGCGGCTCGATGCACCTGGCCGACTTCTCCGTGGGAATCCTCGGCGAATCGGGCATCGTCGCATCGTCGGTCCCGGTGGCCACGGGAGCCGCACTGGCGGCGAAGTTACAGCACAAGGATTTCGTCTCAGCCGTATTTTTCGGCGACGGTGCATCCAACCAGGGCGCCTGCCACGAGTCGATGAACCTCGCGTCCGTATGGAACCTGCCGGTGATCTTCGTCTGCGAGAACAACCAGTACGCGGTTACCACCTCTTACAAAGACACCGTGTCTACGGAGCGGATTTCTGACCGCGCCCAGGCCTACAGCATGCCGGGAGTCCTGGTCGACGGCCAGGACGCCATCGCCATGTACGAGGCATCCTCGGTGGCGATCGCCCGCGCCCGAGCCGGTGACGGTCCCACGCTCATAGAGGCGCTCACATACAGGTTCGAGGAGCACTCCCTGGGACTGGACCGGATACGCAAGTCGGAATATCGCAGAAACGAAGAGATCGACGAGTGGCGGGAGCGTGACCCGCTAGATGTTCTGACCAAGAACATCCTCGACAGCGGTATGGGCACGAAGGACGAATGCGACCAGCTCAGCGACCGGGCGCATGCCGCCGTCGAAGAGGCAGTCGAGTTCGCCCGCAACAGTCCGTTCCCTGACGAGTCGGAACTCTACGAAGATATGTTTTCGACGGAGATGCCAATTCCGTAAACGGACTGGCCGGCATCAGCACGTTCAGACGCGTTCATATAGAGAGACCCAGAGTAACAGAGACAAAAACATGGCAGAAAAGCTATACATGCAGGCCCTTGGCATGGGGATCGCGGAGGAGATGCGGCGAGACCCTAAGGTCTTTTTCATGGGAGAGGACATACGGGCCAGCGTCTATGGCGCGGCAGCGGGCATACATGATGAATTCGGCGACGAGCGGGTTATCAACACGCCGCTTTCGGAAAACGGCTTCTTCGGCGCGGCGATCGGCGCCTCGGCAGTCGGCATGCGTCCGGTGGTCGAGACCCTCACCAGTTTCATGTGGGTGGGGATGGACCAGCTCGTCTCCCAGGCAGCCAAGATGCGCTACATGTTCGGCGGCCAGGCCACGCTGCCCGTCGTGTTCCGGGCGGTGATGTACTACGGGGGCGGCTCTGCGGCCCACCACTCCGACCGCTCCTACCCGGTGTTCATGAACATCGGCGGCCTCAAGGTGGTAACGCCGTCTACCCCGGCCGATGCCAAGGGGCTAATGAAGACGGCCATCCGGGACAATGACCCGGTGATCATGTTCGAGGACGGGACGCTCTTCGGCACGCGTGGCGAGGTGCCCGATGACCCCGACTTCACGGTCCCGTTCGGCGTCGCGAACGTGATGCGGCAGGGCACGGACGCCACGGTAGTCGCGATTGCGGGCTCTGTGCCGCATGCGCTGGCCGCGGCAGAAGAGCTGCAGGGTGAAGGCGTCTCGGTCGAAGTAATCGATCCCCGCACGCTGGTGCCGCTGGACAAGCAGACGATTCTCGACTCGGTCGAAAAGACGGGCCGGCTCATCGTGGCGGACCCCGCCGCCAAGGTCTGCAGCGCGGCGAGCGAGATCATGTCGATCGTCGGCGAAGAGGCGTTCTGGTCGCTGCAGGCGCCGATGCAGAAGGTGGCGTCGAAGCAGGTGCACGTGCCGTTCAGCCCGGCGCTGGAGAAGTTGGTCTACCCGACGAAGGACCTCATCGTATCGGCCGTCCGGAGGACCCTGGAGTAGTTGGGGAATAGCCAGGCACTGGCCGGGGATAGACGATGACGCGGTTTGACGGGGTGAAGGCCCTGACATTCGACCTGTTCGGCACGGTGCTCGATCTTGGCGGTAGCCTTACGCCGTATATCGCCGACTTTTTGAAGGCGAAGGGGTCTGGAGCTGATCCGGCAGAGGTGTGGGCGCAGTGGCGGTACCGACAGCGGATTGAGCAGTACCAGGACACGCTCGTAGAGATGGGCCACAGTGGGTATCTGGAGACGGCCCAGAAAGCGTTCGTCTACGTCCTTGGACTGAACGACATCGACGCCGCGCCGGGCGAGATCGTTGAGTTCATGCAGGCGTGGCAGCAGTTGAGCCCGTTCGATGACGTGCTGCCCAATCTGCCGCGGCTGGCGTCCCGGTACCGGCTCGTCGCGCTCTCCAACGGCAACCGCTGGTTCCTCGATCATCTCGTGGCGAACCGGATCAAGTGGGATTTTGACGACGTGATCTCCGTGGACGAGTTCGGCCACTTCAAGCCCCATCCCTCTGTCTACAGGGGGGCGGCGCGAAACCTGGGGTTGGAAGTAGGGGAGATCATGATGATCTCATCCAACTCCTTCGACGTGATGGGCGCGCGCATGTGCGGCAATCGCGGCAGCTTCGTGAATCGATACGGCCTGCCATTTGAGGAGACGCCTTACGTGCCGGACGTGACGGTCAAAGATTTCGGCGAGCTTGCCGACGCCATCGTGTAGGGCAATTTCCAAGGGAGACCCGGAATGCGATACAACAATCTTGGCCGGACGGGCGTGAATGTGAGCGCGATCGGCCTGGGCTGCATGATGTTCGGCGGCCGGACATCGCCCGAGGACTCGTATGAGATCATCGATTACGCGCTCGATCAGGGGGTTAACTTTCTGGACACTGCGAACGTGTACAACGGCGGGCGTTCAGAAGAAGCGGTCGGCGAGGCGTTGAAGCGGAACGGCAGGCGCGACGACGTATTTCTGGCGACCAAGGTCCACGGCCGCATGTCGCCGGCGCCGAACGACCTGGGCAACTCCCGCTACCACATCATGCGCGAGTGCGAGGAGAGCCTGCGGCGGATGCAGACCGACCACATCGACCTGTACCAGCTACATCGGCCGGACCCGGATATCGCGATCGACGAGACTCTGCGGGCGATGGACGACCTGATCCGGGCCGGCAAGGTGCGCTACATCGGCACCAGCAACTTCGGGGCCTGGCAGACGGTGGAGTCGATCTGGGCCGCGAAAGAGCTTGGCCTGAACCGGTTCGTCTCCGACCAGTCGCCGTACAACATGAGCGACCGCCGGGTGGAGCGCGAGCAGATACCGATGTGCCAGACGTACGGCATGGCCGTCATCCCCTGGAGCCCGCTTGGCGGCGGAGGGCTGACCGGCAAGTACGCCCGGACCGATTCTCAGGCCGCCGGGACGCGATTTGGCGATGAAACGGACCCCGGCAAGTTGCAGCGATTCAGCGACGGCGTGCTGGATATAGTCGACGGAATCAAGCCTCTGGCAGACGAGAAAGGCTGCACTGTCGCGCAGTTCGCCCTTGCGTGGCTGATGGCCCAGCCTGGTGTCACGGCCCCCATCGCGGGACCCCGAACCCTGGAGCAGTACGCCGATAATTTAGGCGCGCTGGACGTCACCATCACGGATGAAGACAGGGCAGTGGTGGACTCCGTAAATCCACCGGGGGGCCATGTCGCCGACTTCTTCGAAGCCAGCTTCACGCCTAACGCGCACCGGGTGATTACTTAGTAACCATCTCGAAGCAAGTTTACAGGCGTGAGCGTTATCGTTGGTTTCCCCTCACCCCAACCTTCTCCCACGGTAGAGGGGTTATCGGGGTGATCATTTAGCGGGTCAACTCCGCGTATCTGAAGCAGCTCATTTCGTGGTCGTTGACCATGCCCGTCGCCTGCATGAAGGCGTAGCAGATGGTGGAGCCGACGAACTTGAAGCCCCGCTTCTTCAGGGTCTTGCTCATCGCGTCGGAAACGGGCGTATTGGCCGGCGGGTCGAACGCTGACGTGCGTTGGTTGACGTGCGTTTTCCCGCCTGCAAGACCCCAGATGTAGGAATCGAAGCTCCCGTGCTCCTGCTGGATCTCCAAGAATATCCGGGCACCGGTGACTGCGGCCTGGACTTTCAGACGATTGCGAACGATGCCGGGATCTTCGAGCAGGGATTTTATCTTCGCGTCGTCATATTCAGCGATCAACCCGGCATCAAAATTATCGAAGGCCTTCCTGTAGCCGTCCCGCTTGCGGAGGATGGTGATCCACGCGAGGCCTGCCTGCGCTCCCTCGAGAACGAGGAACTCGAACAGCATGCGATCATCGTGGACCGGCGCGCCCCACTCTTCATCGTGATAGCGGACCATGTCGGGGTCGTCTCCGGCCCATGCGCAGCGTTGCACGACATCTGCTCCCTGATCTGTTGCCTGGTGTCGGATCAGCCCATTCCGATATCTGTGGGGCACAGTTATACCTCATCCTGCGCCCGCGCGAATGGCCGAGAGCCACTCTGGCTCAATATACGGGCCCAAATGAACATTCGATTGTTATACTCGCCATGAGCGCAGGCAGACCGGTGCAGGCCTGCCTTATTTCGCAGAGCCTCCTAAACAGGGAACCGTGTCCGGGGAGTAGAAATGCCGTTTGAAGTGCTTTTGCCTCAGTGGGGCATGGGAATGAACGATGGGCTGCTATTGAAGTGGCTCAAGGCCGAAGGCGACTCTGTCGCCAAGGGAGAGGGACTGGTAGAGATCGAATCGTCGAAGGTCAACGGCGAGGTTGAGGCTCCCGAAGCCGGAATCCTGGCGAGAATTGTCGTTCCCGAAGGCATGACCGTGGATACCGGCTCTCTTCTGGCGGTGATCCTCGCCGAGGGTGAGACGGCCGATCTACCCGACCCGATCAGCCAGGCGCCGTCCGCTGCCCCGGTGGCGGTGGCTCCCGCCGCGCCCGCGCCGCCCGCAACCGCGCCCGCGGGAGGGCGGCAGCAGGTGACGCCTGTCGCACGCCGGCTGGCGAAGGAGCTGAACGTCGATCTCACAAACGTGGCGGGCACCGGCCCGCGCGGCAGGGTCACGGAAGATGACGTCCGAGCCGCCGCCACTGGTGCGGCTCCAGCTACGGCCGTTGCCTCAGGACCGCCGCCCGGCGCGCCGGAAGCGCAGGAAGTGACGAAGCTCTCTGGCCTGCGGGCGACCATCGCCCGGCGCATGACGGAGAGCAGCCAGATTCCGGTCGTCACGCTCACCACCGAGGTGGACGTGACCGATGCACAGGGCCTCATGGAGGAGCTGGTGCGCGAGTGGCGCAAGGCCCGCATCCGGCCGCAGTTCCAGGACATCATTCTTCGCGCTGTAGCGAGGGCCCTGTCCGAGCATCCGCGTGCCAACGCGCACTTCTTCAACGATGAGGTACACCAGTACGAGGACGTGAATCTGGGCTTCGCCATGGCCGTCACGGACGGTCTGGTGGTGCCGGTGATTCACAATGCCGATAAGAAGCCGCTGCTCGAGCTGGCTCAGCACGTCCGAGACGCAGCCAAGCGCGTGAGGGCGGGCGAGCAGACCGTGGAGGATTTCACGGGCGGCACTTTCAGCGTAACCGGGCTCGGCCACTACGGAGTCGATGCGTTCGATCCGCTGTTGAACCCGCCCGAGGTGGGCATTCTCGGCGTTGGGCGGATTGTCGAGAAGGCGGCGGTCGTAGACGGCGAGGTCGGTATTCGATCGATGATGTGGCTCGGCCTGACGTTCGACCACAGGGCCTGGGACGGCGCTCCGGCCGGGGACTTCCTCCAGTCGGTCTCGAAGTACCTGTCGAGCCCTCGCTGGATGCTGGACTGAACGGGCGAAATCGCGAGCTGAACTCCTCTCATGATTAGCGTAGGCGTGATCGCCAACCCTTCCGCGGGCAAGGACATCCGAAGGCTCGTCGCGCAGGGCCGCGTCGTCTCCGACCAGGAGAAGGCCAACACGCTTATCCGCGTGTTCGCCGGCCTGAAGGCGATGGGTGTCGACCGCGTGCTGTCGATGCCTGAACGCTCGCTGCTCACGCGTGAAGCGGCGAAGAAGTTCGAGGGCGCGCTCGTAACCGATTACGTGGAGATGCCGCCGGCTGAGCATGGCGGCGCGTCTACGAGGGCTGCGAAGGCCATGATCGAGGACGGTGTCGAGTGCATCGTCACGATTGGCGGCGATGGCACGAATCGCAACGTCGCTGCAGCGGGGGGCGATGTGCCGCTGGTCGCGATTTCTACGGGCACCAACAACGTCTTCCCGCAGATGGTCGAGGGGACGCTGGCGGGCGTCGCGGCCGGAGCGATTGCCACGGGAAAGGTGACACGGGAAGAGGTGTGCAGGCACTCGAAACGGCTGGAGATTTTTATAGATGGCCAACTGCGCGAGATCGCGCTCGTGGACGCTGCCGTGTCCAGGGAGATGTTCGCCGGGACGCGCGCGGTCTGGGACCTGTCGACGATTACCGACGTGTTCCTGACTCGCGCCGAGCCGGCCTGCATCGGCATTTCTGCCCTGGGCGCGCATCTCCAGCGGATCACCATCGACGAGCCAAGGGGCATGCACTTCACGATCGGAGACTCGAAATCGAAGACGCAGGTGCTTGCGCCGACCGGGCCGGGCACTGTGGACAGCGTCGGAATAGATCGGTGGTCGGTGCTGGAACCGGGTGATAGGCATGAGATCGAACAGCGGCCGGGGATGATCGCGCTGGACGGCGAACGAGAGGTCTCACTGCTCGCCGGGCAGACGGTCGAGATTAGTCTCTCAACCGATGGGCCCTGGGTAGTGGACGTTCCTGTGGCGCTAGAAGTCCTGGCCCGCATTAACTCGAACGGGATGCGGCCCGCAACGTGACCGGGGCCGCTGATGGCCCACTTCGCTTATGATGCCGGGCGTCATAGCAGGCGAACGAGTAATGCGGCGGATAGACCGGCTTCTTGACGAGGCGGAAGCCGCTGCAGATGGCGGCGACTGGCAGGCCGTACACCACGCCGCGGACCGCGTCTTGCGGTGGACAGCGGCAATCAGGACGCGCTTTCGTTCATCGCAATGGCAGAGCGCGGTTCGCGCCTACGCTCGACCCCAAACATTGTTACGTATTCGATCCAGGTACCGGGGGTGACTCTCCCTTCATGGTCATGGCGCTGAATGAGGGTGGGGATGTTGAAGGGTTGCTGGAGGGCGCGGGCAATCAACGTCCACCAGGGCATGTCCAACGATCTGGCCCAACAGTTCCGTGATTCTGGGGACAAAATAAGTTGTCACCTGGGCCGCTGATGGTTTGAGAATTCCTTTTCAAGAAAGCAGCTAACAGTCAACGGAGGGTCTCATGAGAAGGTCTTGGATGTTGTTGTTTTTCGCTGCCGTCATTGGCTTGGCTGCCGCTTGCGGCGGCGATGGGGCGCCCACGCCGACGGAAAGCGCCGCAACCTCTGTGGCTCCAACGGCAACGGAAGCGCCAGAGACGACTTCGGAGGCCCTGGGAACGCTGGAGGTTCGGGTAACAGACCAACCCGGGGCGGAGGTGTCCGCCATCGTATTGACGGTCCAAAACATCGAGGTAAACGCTTCGGATGGCGCTGGTGAGAGCGGTTGGCGGACCGTTGTGGACGGGCCTAAAGAATTCGACTTATTGCAGCTCGAAGGCATCGAGGAAATCCTGGGAAGCGCCACGCTTGAAGTGGGACGATACGGGCAGATTCGCCTTGAAGTTGTAAGCGCTCTGGTCACGATCCCCAACGGAGTGAGGCAGGCCACCGTACCGAGCGACAAGCTAAGGATTGTGGGCGGATTTGACGTGGTAGAGGGTGAAACGACCATCGTCACCCTGGACTTCGACGCCCAACGATCGGTGATATTTATTCCGATGCGAGGCCCACAGCTGAAGCCGGTGGTCAAGCTCCTCGTCCGGAAGGGGGGCCAGTCCCTTGAGGATGCCAGCGAGGTGGCGAGCGTGGGTGAGGAAACCCCAAGCGATGCCGGCGCCACAGCCCCTGATCGTCCCGCGCCTCCCCAGGCACGAAATGGGGGCACGGATGGTCGCACGCCCGTCCGGGTATTGGTGCCCACGGCCGACAACCTCCAGTTCATGAGTTTCTGGATTGCGCTGGGGGCGGGGTATTTCCGGGACGAGGGGCTGGAGGTCCAGGTCATCGTGCCGCCAAACCCCATGGGAACGGGGAATTTCCTTCTCCAGAACCGCGGAGACATCGCGATCTTGCCACCCCCCATGTTCCTCCCCATGATTGCTCAAGAAGAGCCCATCGTGGTGTTTGGAAACCTGTTGCAAAACGACCAGATCAATCTGGTGGTCCGGCCGGAAGTCATGGTGGAGCGCAACCTGAACATAAACGCATCAGTGGAGGAGAGGCTCCGTGGCATCAGCGGCCTCAAGGTGGGCGTAGCGCCCGGGCCGCCCACGCGTCTGCGGGTGTTGTTCGACTCCGTTGGCCTCAATGCGGACGAAGATATTGAGATGGTGATCGTGGGCGGCCACGAACAGAACCAGGCATTTGAAGACGGACTGGTGGATGCGTTATATGCCCACACACCATTCCTTGAGATTGCGTTGGTGCGGCAAGGCGCCGTAATGCTGGTGAACCAGTCCGCTGGAGAGGTGCCGGAGCTTGGTGGCAATCGGCAGAGCCACGCCCTGGTGAGCACGCGCGCCTTTGCAAGCGATGAGCGAGAGGTGCTGGTGGGGGTCATTCGGGCCGTGCAGCGTGCGCAGGACCTTGCCCACACGGACCTGGCGGCTACGGTGCAGGCTGTGCTCGACTCCGGTATTCCTGACCTGGAGAGAGAACTGGTTGAGACAATCGTCAATATCTACGCCCCTGCACTGCCAACTTCGCCTGCGGTGTCGTCGGAGGGCATTTTGCGGTCGCTGGAGCTGTTCCCGGCCCACCTCGAGCCACCGGACCTCAGCGGCATAGACGTGGACAGCTACGTGGACGCGGAGGTCTTACAGGAGGCTCAACCCTGAGTATCGGAGAGTCGACGACCAGCACAAAAATCGTGCGATCGTCGAACCTTTTTGTGACACTGACCCAGGGTGCCAGCAGCACGGTTTCCAGGGATCGCTCTTGTGTTGCTGGGCGGGTCTGGCAGACCTGCTCCTCGAGAGAGAGGCCGACCGGCCCGCGAAATCGTCGGGGTAGTCGTAACGGCTCAGGCGCCGGATTGGGACAAGGAGTGTTCGGGGGAGGTTGCCGCCCGGAGTAGGCCGCTCACCCAACTTCGCTTATGATGCCGGGCGTCATGGCAAGCGAACGAGTACAGCGACGGATAGACCGGCTGCTTGACGAGGCGGAAGCCGCTGCAGATAGCGGCGACTGGCAGGCCGTACACGACGCCGCGGACCGCGTCTTGGCGGTGGACGGCGGCAATCAGGACGCGCTTTCGTTTATCGCGATGGCCGAGCGCGGGTCGGGCGTAGGCGATAAAGCAGCCTCGACTCCCATCGCTACGACCGATTCGATCGAATCGACCGGCGACGACACCCCCACCTCCTTCGCCAACGGGCGCTATGAAGTCACCGACTTCCTCGGCGAGGGAGGCAAGAAGAAGGTCTACCTGGCGCACGACACGACTCTGGACAGGGACGTTGCATTCGCGCTCATCAAGATAGAAGGCCTCGACGATGCCTCCCGCCAGCGGGTAACACGCGAGGCGCAGGCCATGGCCCGCCTCGGCGATAACCCGAACATCATGCCGATCTTCGATCTCGGCGATGAGAATGGCCAGCCCTACATGGTCCAGCCAGTCATGGGGGGTGGAGATGTAGAGGCGCTGATCGAGGATGCTGAAGACGGCAGGCTTTCCCTCGAAGAGGCACTGCGAATCGCCATCGAGATCTGCCGGGGGCTGGAGTTCGCCCACTCCAAAGGCATCATCCACCGTGACCTCAAGCCCGGCAATGTCTGGCTGACCGATGACGGCACGGTGCGCATCGGCGATTTCGGGCTTGCCCTCTCCCTCGATCGCTCACGCCTCACGCAGGAAAAGATGATGGTCGGCACCGTCAGCTACATGCCGCCCGAGCAGGCGACTGGCGGTGAGGTGACGCCACGGTCCGACTTGTACTCCCTTGGCGCCATGCTCTACGAGATGGTCACCGGCAGGCCACCTTTCATGGGTGACGACGAGATCGCCATCATCGGCCAGCACATCAACACCCCGCCTGTTGCGCCGAGCTGGCACAACCAGTCGCTCCCACAGACGCTTGACTCGCTCATCATGAGGCTTCTGGCGAAAGACCCGGCTGAGCGTCCTGAGAGCGCTGCGGAAGTATTGCAAGCGCTTGAAGCCATCGATCCTGCCGACGCTGCCGCCGCTCATGAGGAGGGGGAGGGGTCGCTCGACTCGATGTCCGGTGGCGTCTTCGTCGGCCGCCATCGCGAGATGGACCAGCTCAAGGCCACGTTCGAGGACACGCTCGGCGGACACGGCAAGATGGTGGCGCTGGTTGGCGAGCCGGGCATCGGCAAGACCCGGACGGCGCAGGAGCTTGCGACCTATGCCTCGATGCGGGGTGGACAGGTTCTCTGGGGCCGCTGTTACGAAGGCGGTGGGGCACCCCCGTACTGGCCGTGGGTTCAGGCCATCCGATCCTACATCATGGACAGAGACGCTGAGACCGTCCGGCGCGAAATGGGCAGCACGGCATCGGTCATCGCTGAGATAGTTCCAGATGTGAAGGAGCGGTTACCTGACGTGCAGGCTCCTCCTCAGATCGATGATTCGGAGTCAGCCCGGTTCAGGCTGTTCGACTCGATCACGACCTTCCTGAAAACAGCTTCCAGCGCTCAGCCCATAGTCCTGATGCTGGAGGACTTGCACTGGTCGGATAAACCTTCGTTGATGTTGCTGGAATTCGTGGCGCGCGAGCTGAGCAACTCCCGGCTGATGATCATCGGCAACTATCGGGATATGGAGCTCAACCGAAGGCACCCGCTCTCGATCACGCTCGGCGAGCTTAGCCGTGAGCGCCTCTTCGACCGGGTCTTGCTACGCGGCCTCCAGAAGCACGACGTGCACCGATTTATCGAGGTAGCCGCTGGTATCGACCCTCCGACCGCCCTGGTGGACGCTGTGCACACACAGACCGAGGGCAATCCTCTTTTCGTCACCGAGACGGTGCGGCTGCTGATTCAGGAGGGTGATATTGCATCCGGTGCGAAGACGGCGGGAGGGACCAGTTCATGGGAAATACGGATTCCGGAAGGGGTTCGGGAGGTCATCGGGCGCAGGCTGGACAAGCTCTCAGAACGCTGTAATGAGGTTCTTACTACCGCGGCCGTGATGGGCAGGCAGTTTCGATTTGGCGTTCTCATGAAACTGGTGGAGGACGCCTCGGAGAACATGCTACTTGATGTTCTGGATGAGGCGTTGGAAGCTCGCATCTTAGAAGAAGTCCCATCCGAGGTGGGCCTGTACCAATTTTCTCACGCACTCATGCGAGAAACACTCATGTCTGAGCTATCCCACAATCGCGCCGTGAGGCTTCATGCCCTGATCGCCGAGGCGATGGAAGATTTCTATGGGGACGAGGCCGAGGAGAATGCTGCGGAGTTAGTGGGGCATTTCGCAGAGGCGGAAACTATCCTCGGAACGGCGAAGCTGGTCAACTACGGAATCCTGGCAGGCGAACGGGCACTTCAGGCGCACGCTCTGGATGATGCAGCGGGCTACTTTGAACTGATCGCTGGAATCGCGGATGGCCACCCGGACCCCACAATAAGGGCCCGCTACTTCTATGGCCAAGCGCAACCAATGGTCGAATCGACCGTTGACGATACTGCCGACTTAGGATGGGAATACGTTGGGAGGGCGTTCGAGGCATATCTGGCCGCCGGAGACCCGCAGACGGCGGTAAAAATCGTGCAGATACCCACTGCAGCTGGAAGCGGGAAAGGGAAGACGGAGCTGACCAGGAAAGCACTCGATCTTGCAGAGCCGGGGTCAATTGACGCGGGAGCTCTGCACCTCAGGCACTACTTATCTCTGACGGACGATCGAATGGAACATCTTGATCAAGCCATCGCCATCGCGAAATCTCACGATGACCCACGACTAGAAGCGGCGACACTCATCGCTCTTGCCCAGCATGATTTTTTTAGCGGACAACTACAAAACGTTGTTGAATACTGCGACAGGGCTGCGGCGATCGCGTTCGATATCGGTGCCCCTCAGACGGAAATGCGATCCATAACCTGGGGATTGCGGGCTCATCTTGTGCGCTGGGAAATT
>JADFHP010000085.1 GCA_022567135.1 Chloroflexota bacterium | reverse complement strand
TCTCCGGACGAAGCAACTGCCCCGAGTGCAGGTGACGGCATTGGGCTGATCGGCGAGATGATCACCGGGGCCAACGTCGGGCCCACCGGCGGGACGTTTGCCGATACGAGTGTCGAGCCTGCAACGCCTGCACGGACAACGGCCACAACGGGGATTGCCGCCCAGGGAGGAAGCGACCGGAGCGGCCACTATTCGCCGGTCGTCATGCGGCTCGCGCAACAGAATGGTATCGACCTCTCCGGGCTGACCGGCACGGGCCGGGGCGGGCGCGTTACCAAGCAGGACGTTTTACAAGCCATCGAGGGCCGGTCACAGCAGATCGACGCGGCGCCGGCATCCCCGGAGGCGCCCGGCGAAGATCGCGTGCTGGAGCCTTCGCCGGTACGCAAGATCATCGCCGCCAACATGGAGCGTAGCTGGCGGGAGATACCGCACGCCTGGACCAGCGTGGAGTGCGACGTGACGGGCCTGGTGCGGTTGCGCGATGGCCAGAAGGAGTATTTCCGAAGCCGGCACGGCGCGAGCCTCTCCTACGCAGCGTTCAGCATTCATGCCGCGGCGGCGGCGCTGCGCGCCAATCCGCTTGCCAACTCTGCGTGGATAGACGGAAAGATCCGGCAACACGGCCGGGTGAACATCGGCCTCGCCGTTGCCGCGCCGGACGGACTTGTCGTGCCTGTCGTAACCGATGCCGATCAGAAGAGCGTGGCCGAGATTGCAATCGCCATCGCACCGCTCATCGAGCGGGCCCGCTCGGGATCATTGGCTCTGCAGGACGTACAGGGCGGCACATTCACGCTGAACAACACGGGCCCGCTCGGCTCTGTCTGGGGTGGTGCGATCATCAACCCGCCGCAGGCGGCAATCCTCAATACAGAGGCAATCGTCAAAAGGCCGGTTGTGGTAACCGACGAATCGGGCGACAGTATTGCTATACGGCAGATGATGAACCTGAGCCTCTCCTTCGACCACCGAATTCTGGACGGCGAAGAGGCCTCCGGGTTCATCCAGGCCGTCAAATCCCGGTTGGAGTCGTTTGCGCCGGGGACTGAGATAAACTGAAAGAACCCCCCATTCGCAAGTTCAGCGGGTGAGCATCATGTCCGCCAATCCCCCTGTTCGTTCAGTCTGGATGGGCCGAGTTGACTACGACGAGGCCTACAAGTTGCAGTTGTCGCTGCTGGAGCGGCGGCAGGCCGGCGAAATTCCGGATACGTTGCTGTTGCTGGAACATTCGCCTGTCTACACGCTCGGGCGGCGCGGCGGTGACGAGGACCTGTTGGTCTCGAGCGCTGAACTGGAATCGACGGGCGCGCAGGTCGTCTGGACCGATCGCGGTGGCCAGGCGACTTACCACGGTCCCGGCCAGCTAGTCTGCTACCCGATCATCGATCTTCGCGTTGGCGGACTCGGCCCGGTAACTTACGTGCGGCAGCTCGAAGACGTGATCATCGCTGTACTGTCCGAATGCGGAGTGGAAGCCCACAGAGTCGAAGGCAAGACCGGGGTCTGGACCTACGGTTCTACCAAGCTCGACCTTGCGCCGCCGCTGGAGACCGGCGAAGAAAAGATCGCCGCGATCGGCGTGCGGATCAGCCGCGGCGTTGCCATGCACGGCTTCGCCCTCAATCTTTCGACCGATCTCGCACGCTTTGACTGCATCGTCCCGTGTGGCATGCCAGACGTCCGAATGGCGTCCATACAGTCGATATGCGGGGAGGCGCCGGAGATGAAGCGCACCGCCTCGCTTGTAGCTGGGAAGTTCGGGCTCGTTTTTGACCGTAGCGTCAAATCCGAGAAGCTGGAAAAACTTGCCGCATAGAGCGAAGGGTCCGGCGCGCGCGAATTCGTTCGGGGGTAATATGCCTCACACCGACCAGATGCCAATCAGATTGGCGCGCCCGAAAGCGGCCTGCTCCAGGATCTTGAACGATCACAATACCGGGAGGACATAGAAGTGGTTAGCGCTGAGTGGGGAGAGATTTATCGTGAGATCGGGGCGCGGCCGGTCATCAATGCCACCGGCAGTGTGACGCTGCTTGGCGGCTCGACCCCGGCGCCGGAAGTCCAGGAGGCGATGGACCGGGCGCATAGCGCCTATATCCCGCTGATCGAACTGCAGGAGCACGCCGGCAGGGCGATCGCGGAGATGGCGGACGTGCCCGCCGCGTACATTACTTCCGGGGCGGGATCAGCGCTAACGCTGTCAACCGCCGCGCTGATGGCGGGCGAGGACGACGACAAGATTCAGCAGCTGCCGGACACGACCGGCATGAAGAGCGAGATCTTGATCCAGCGCCGACAAAGGTACTGGTATGACCGCTGCCTGGAACTTGCCGGCGCGACGCTGACGGAGTACGGCACCGATGACGGGACGAGCGTTGCGGACCTTGAGAACGCCATAGGCCCGAATACGGTAGCGGCTCACTTTTTCATGACCGAGCAGTTCCCGGACGAGAAGATCCTGCAGCTCGAACAGGTGATCGAGATCGCCCACGCCAACGACGTGAAGGTGACTGTGGACGCGGCGGGCCAGATCTATCCGCTGGACCTATTCGGCAAGTACGTGCGGATGGGCGCGGACTTCCAGTGCATTGCGGCCAAATATCTGGGCTCGTCGCAATCGACCGGGCTCGCCCTTGGCACCGAGGAGATGATCGACGCCATCGCCAAGCAGTCGTTCGTCGGCTACGAGAGCCGGCGTATTCGTGGCATAGGCCGTCCCCACAAGATAGACCGGCAGGAGATGATGGGCGTGGTGGCTGCGGTGAAGCGGTGGTTCACCATGAACCACGAGACGCGACTTGCAGACGTTGAGGCGCAGTGCGTGGCGATCATGGCGCCGCTGCGGGGGCTGCCTGGAGTTTCGGTGCGGATGATGGACAACACCATTGGCCACCAGCCGTTCGGTGTCGAACTCAAGATCGACAAGTCGGTCACCGGCTTCACGACCGACGAACTTGCAGATGTTCTGAGAGAGGGCGACCCTCGCATCTGGGTTCGCACGACGGAGCCGGGCGCGCCGATAGTCATGCATGGCTTCGGACTCGCCCCGGGCGAGGCGGAGCTGGTGGGCGAGACGATCGCGAAGCTGCTCTCTTCCTGATCGTCGCTAGTTCCCGTATCGATACAGCCGCCACGTTGCGAGACGCGGCGGCTTTCGCGCCTGGCTACTCGCCCGGCTACTCTTCAGGCCAGATGGCGTGGACGCGGTCTACGTATCGGTCGGCCGCATCCTGCTCCAGGAATGACGTCATGAATCCGTTCTCGACCAGCTCGAGGAGGTCGTTATTCGTCCAACCGGTCTCGTAGAGCTGCAGATATTCGCCGAGGAGGTCTACGCCGAAGAAGGTGGGGTTGTCCGTCGCCAGTGTGATGGTGACACCGGCCTCGAACAGTTCGTGGATAGGGTGCGCTGTAATGGTCGGGAATATCCCGGTCGCGACATTCGCCGTCGGGCATATTTCGAGCGGAATGGCGTTCTCGGACAGGTAGTTGATCAGTTCCTGATCGTGAGCGGCCGAGATGCCGTGGCCGATGCGGTCCAGTTCCAGCTCGTCGGCGGCGTCCCAGACGGCTTCGGCGCCCAGGAGTTCACCGGCGTGTGACGTGGTTCCCAGGCCGGCGGACCGTGCGGCCTCGAACATCTCTCTGAACTGCCGCAGAGGGTAATCGCGCTCGCGTCCGGACAAGGTCACCCCTGCGAGGCTGTCGAATTTATGGGTGAGGAGTTCGCGTGTAAGGTCCAGCGCCATGTCCGGTCCGCGGTCCCGGGTGGGGTCCGCAAGCCACTTCACTTCCAGCGGCGCCACAGCGGCGATGTTATCCAGCGTTGAGGCGAGATCCCCCATGGAAAGCCCTGTCTGGGTGAAGCGAACGAGATCGAACGCCATCTCCGTGTAGATGATGTTCTGGCGGACCAGGTTTTTGAACGCCTCCTGGGCGAGGAGGGCGATATCATCGGCGTCCCTGACGAACGAGTTCAGCAGACGCTGGGTGATGGAGAACTGATCCATATCCGTGAACTGGAAGAGTTCGGGTGTGCGGAAGGCCGATAGCTCCCCGTTCAAAATGCGATTCAGAACCGGGTAACGCGCCATCGCATCGGCGTCCCAGTCTGATACGTGGTCCGGGCTCCACTGCTGGTGCTTTTCGAAGAGGCGCACGAACGTATCGGCAGTCATGGCGCCGCCGAGGTGGATGTGTAGTTCGGCCTTCGGCACGCGCGTAATCAGGTCCGGGATGCTGCCGCGGGGGTGGTCGGACGTTGCCGGCTCCACAGCGGGCATTGAGGGCGCGATATCCGCGGCGCTTGGCGCGGAGCCTACGATGACGCCGTGCTCCTCTTCCTCCTGGTCGCGGTGCTCGTCGATGAACCGCTGGACGGCGTCTAGATGCGCCTCGATTTCGCCCTCATCCAGGAATGCTGCTGCGAAGCCGTTCTCCACCAGCTCCAGCAGGTCGTCCTCAGACCAGCCGATACTGTGCAGCTTTATGTACTCATCGACGAGATTGGCGCCGAAGAACGACGGGTCATCTGAGTTGAGGGTCACGGGGACACCGGCCTCGTACAGCTCACGAATCGGGTGGTGCGCCAGGTCCGGGTAGATGCCGGTGAATATATTGGAGGTGGGGCAGATTTCGAGTGGGATGCCTTCCTCAACGAGATAGCCGACCAGCCGTGGGTCTTCTATTGCGCGCACGCCGTGGCCGATGCGCTCGACGCCCAGATCATTGATCGCGGACCAGATGGACTCCGGGCCTGCCGCTTCGCCGGCGTGGCAGGAGAGGCGGAGGCCGGCCTCCTCGGCAAGCTGGTAGGCCCGGGCATGTTCTCCGTTGGGGTGCCGGGCTTCAGCTCCGCCCATCTGGATTCCGGCAAGTGACTTAATGTCCGCTGCGATGAGATCGCGGACGGTGTCCTCAGACACTTCCGGTCCCCGAAACCTGGGAATGCCGGCGAGCCACTGCACTTGAAATGGAGCCTCTTCCGCCACGCGATCGAGGATCGAGCCTATGCTCTGTGGCGTATAGCGGATTATTGTGTGGCCGCCGAAGATGACATCGATCTCCGCGTATGCCACGTTCTGGGCGGCAAGCCGCTCGATTGCTGATTTCGCAAGAAGTTCGATATCTTCTTCATCGCGCACGTAGCAATTGGTCAATGCGAACAGATCAAGAAAGCCGTCGAAGTCATTGAAATCGAGAAAATCGTCAAAAGAGTCCGGCCTGTGTCCGCCTCTCAGAAACTTCTCGAGGGCAGGGTGCTGGCCGAGACGGGAGTAGCGCATGGAATCCGTGAACGGCTCTTCGCCTCTGGAGCTGTACTTTTCGTAGAGAGCGAAAAAAGCATCTCCGGTCATCATGCCGCCGAGATGGACGTGCAGTTCAGCTTTGGGTATCCGGCGCAGAAGTTCGGGGGTGTCTATCAACGGTGCT
Organism: Chloroflexota bacterium; assembly: GCA_022567135.1. Classification (GTDB taxonomy): domain Bacteria; phylum Chloroflexota; class Dehalococcoidia; order Lucifugimonadales; family Lucifugimonadaceae; genus UBA1151. Next base: position 6,739 of record JADFHP010000085.1, on the reverse strand, counting down.
TTGCCTGAAAGATCGTGATGAGTGATAGCTTTGGGCCGGAGAGAGTTTAGTCGCCCCCCATGTCCAGCGGGTAGGGCAGCGTAGCAGGCGGGGTTGATGGCATACAGTTTTCTCACGCATCTTGAGTGCAGCTATTGCGGCGAGACTTACGACCATCGTGAAACGCACCGGACGTGCACGTCTCCGGAATGCGGCAAGGTGCTCTTCGCCAGGTACGACCTCGAGGCGGCGGCCGCGGCGCTGACGAAGGAGGCGCTGCGGGGCAGGCCCGCCAACATGTGGCGGTACCGGGAGATCATGCCGGTGCTATCCGCAGAGAACGTGATCACCCTGGGCGAGGGCTTTACCCCGATCTTGCCCGCCGGGCGCCTCGCTGCCTTCATCGGCGTGCCCGATCTGCTCATCAAGGACGAGGGCCTCAATCCCACGGGCTCTTTCAAGGCCCGCGGCCTGTCCGCCGCGGTATCGAAGGCAAAGGAGCTGGGCAAGACGCGGCTCACGATGCCATCGGCGGGCAACGCGGCGGGCGCAATGTCGGCATACGCCGCAGTCGCCGGCATGGAAGCCAACGTGTTCATGCCGAAAGACGCGCCGATTGCGAATCAGCAGGAGTGCATCGCTTACGGCGCCCGCCTTGAACTCGTCGACGGCTTCATCACGGACGCCGGGAAGCTATCGGCCGCCGCAGCCGAAGAACGAGACCTCTTCGACGTCTCGACCCTCAGAGAGCCGTACCGGGCGGAGGGCAAGAAGACGATGGGGCTGGAGATCGCCGAGCAGCTCGACTGGTCTGTTCCCGATGCGATTATCTACCCCACCGGCGGCGGCACGGGAATCGTCGGCATCTGGAAGGCCCTCGACGAGCTGGAGCAGATGGGCTGGATGGGCAGCGCGCGGCCGAAGATGATCTCTGTGCAGGCTGAAGGCTGCGCGCCGATAGTGCACGCGTTCGAGGCGGGCGACGAGTTCGCCACGCCGATCGAAGCACCGCACACCCTTGCCGCCGGCATGCGGGTGCCCAGCGCGATTGGCGATTACCTGATCCTGCGCGCCATCCGAGATAGTGGCGGCACGGCAATCACGGTGACCGACGCCGAAATACTCGAGTCGACATCAGAGATGGCCCGGTTCGAGGGCATCTTCCCGGCGCCCGAGGGCGGGGCGACGCTCGCCGGGCTCAAGAAGCTTGTGGAGCGCGGGGATATCGGCCGCGACGAGCGGGTTTTGTTGATAAACACCGGCTCCGCGCTGAAGTACATGGACGTGCTCGGGCCGCTGTTCGAACAGTAATCGGGGCAGCGATGAGTCGTCGCCGAGACTTTCCCGATTTCCCACCGGCTGTTATCGTGCTGCAACCAGATCGATTCAACTACCGGGTCAGGACTGAATACTCATGGTAGAGACGGCGCCGCGCGAAGCCCTTATTGGCAAATCACTCCCGAATACTGAAGGCGTAAACAAGGTCACCGGAGTGGCCCGTTTCGGCGCCGACATCCATCATCCCGGGATGCTCCACGGTATCGTCGTCAGGAGCCCCCACGCCCACGCCCGTATCCGGGGTATCGACACCTCCAGAGCCGAGGCTGTGAAGGGCGTGCACGCGGTCATCACGGGCGCCGATTTCCCGCAGCTGAAGCTCGGCGATACCGTCAAGATGGGTGTCCTATCGCTCGACATCTACCGCATCAGCAAGCTGGCGATGGCGCGCGACAAGGCGCTGTTCCACGGCCACCCCGTAGCCGCAGTCGCCGCTGCAACACCTGAGATAGCGGCCGAGGCGGCGGCGCTGGTGGAAGTCGACTACGAGGTCCTGCCTCACGTGATCGATGAGGTCGAGTCGATGAGCCCCGGCGCGCCCGTTCTGCACGAAGATCTGTTTACGGCGGGCCTGGACGTGAAGCCCGATGTGGCCAGCAACGTCTCCCTCAAGCTTGAGATGGGCCGCGGCGATATTGCAAAGGGCGAGGCTGAAGCCGATGTCGTAGTTGAGCGGAGCTTCAAGACCCAGACCGTCCATCAGGGCTACATCGAGCCCGAGGCGGAGTCCGCATGGCTGAAGGCAGACGGGACGCTCACCGTCTGGGCAGACACCCAGGGGCCGTTTGGCCAGCGCGCCCAGCTGGCAAAAATCGTGGGACTTCCGGAGCCTGCGATAACGGTAATCCCCATGGAGGTAGGCGGCGGGTTTGGCGCGAAGAGCGCATGCCGCGTATCGCCCCTTGCTGCGATTCTCTCGAAGAAGAGCGGCCGGCCGGTGAAGATCGTGCTGTCGCGCGAAGAGGTGCTCCGCGCTACCGGGCCGGGCGTTGCGGCAACGAACTGGGTGAGGGTGGGCGCTAAGAGGGACGGCACGATCACCTCGATCGACGCCCGGATGATCTACAACGCGGGTAGCTTTCCCGGCTCTCCGCTTGCCGGTGGCACGCTGGTGGGTTTCAGCCCGTACAAGACGCCAAACCTGCGCATTATCGGATATGACGTGGTGACCAACCGGCCCAAGGTGCAGGCCTATCGCGCGCCGGGCGGCCCTCCGATCACGTTTGCTGTTGAGAGCGTAATTGACGAGTTGGCAGAGAAGCTGGGGATCGACAAGTTGGAGTTCCGGGAGAAGAACGCTCCTGAGGAAGGCGATCTTGGGCCCAACGATCTGGCGTTCAACAGCATCGGCCTGAAATCCGTTCTCGAGAGGGTAAAGGACCACCCGGCGTGGACGGGCCCCATGTCTGAGGCACGCAACGGCGGAAAGGTTGGCAGGGGCCTTGCCCTGGGCTTCTGGCGCGGCGGGACGAATACTTCGAGCTGCGAGTTGAGCGTCAACGGCTCCGGCCTTATTACCGTGATAATCGGCTCGGTGGACCTGTCGTTATCGCGCACGGCGTTCATGCAGATCGTTTGCGATGAGCTTCAGGTATCGCCGGAGGACGTGCACGTGAGGACGGGCGACACGGACTCCGTCGGCTACACGGACGGAACCGGCGGGAGCCGGGTCACATATGTGACGGGAACGGCCGTGTACAACGCCTGCCAGTCAGCGCTGGCGATTCTGAAAGAGCGCGCCGCGCGCAAGCTGGATGTGACCCCGGACGTTATCGACTACGCGGGCGGCGTATTCTCGGCTCGCGATATCGAGGACCGGTCGGTGTCGATGGTCGAGTTGGCGGCCGATAGCGTTGGCGGCGCCGGCGTGATCAGCGTTACCGGCACCGCGACCGGCATGGCTCCGGCGCCTGCTTATGCCGCCCATGTCGCCGAGGTCGAGGTAGATCCCGATACCGGCAAGGTGGACGTGCTCAAGTTCACAGCGTTTCAGGACGTCGGCAAGGCGATACACCGTGACGGAGTGATCGGCCAGATCCAGGGCGGCGTCGCGCAGGGCGTCGGATGGGGCCTCCATGAGGCCTACGTGTGGGGCGATGACGGAGCGCTGCAGAACGCGAGCCTGCTCGACTACAGGATGCCCACGATGCTGGACCTGCCGATGATCGACGTCGAGTTGATAGAGGTGCCGGCTTCCGAAGGGCCATACGGCGTGCGGGGAGCGGGCGAGGTGCCGATAGTGCCGCCCCCGGCAGCGCTGGCAAACGCCATCAAAGATGCGATGGGCATTCGCATGGACCAGTTGCCAATGAGCCCTGAGAACGTCTTCAAGCGCCTGATGGAGGGCGATGCCGGCGCGGAGGACAGGCGGCACTGGCTGGGCGGCAATGAGGAAGAGGACTCCGGGCAGGACGGCATGGTCGCGGGTGTGGACACGCCAGACGACGAATAGCCAGCAGGCCAGCCTGCACCCTTCGTCTGGCTCAAGACAACGCCTTCTCTGCGGCGGTCGGGGGCCACTTCCATGCTGGCCGTCGATGTGCCTTTGTTAGGCAATTGCCGTACGCGGGAGAATCGCGGGCAAGCATGCGTTCGCCTGGTGCGCCTAATGGGCGCGGCTAGACCCGGTGGCTGATCTGGCCTTCCTCGTGGGGGTACTTCCGGTCGTATTCGGCCTTGAGCATTCCCATGATCACCGAGTCGAAGCGCGCGCCATGGTGAGGCCGGCTCTTGCGGAGGGTGCCTTCGTGGACGAATCCCACGTGCTCGAACATCTCTCGCGCATGCGTGTTGTATTCCGGAACGTCCACCCAGGCGCGGTAGAGCCCGAGTGCGTTGAAGATGTGGTCGAGCAGCGCCAGATTTGTGGCGGTCCCGTACCCGCTGTGCCAGAGATCCTTCCGGCCGATCAATATCGATAGCTGCGCGTCACCAAGGGGCTCATCGATGGCCAGTTGCGCTTCACCAACATGTTCGTCCGAGGCGTTGTAGATCGAGAATATATCCCGGTGAGGCTCGTGGTGGGGATCGTGGAATACCTCGTCCCACTCCTCCGGGGTTGCGTCGATCATTTTGGCCGGCTCGTAGCCGAGATGCGCCGGCTCGCCATAGGTGTAGCGTCCGAACCACATCTCTTGAATTTCAGTGTCTTCGAGCCATTCGGCAATTCGCTTTACATCGTCGCGATTGACGGCTCTGAGTTCGATTTTGGGTAGCACTGGCACCTCCGCTCGCGGCTCAAGGCACGTTTCTCTGGCCGCTCACCGGTCCCGTTCCGGGCTTCAGGGCGCGGGTCTAGCCGGGCCTGGCGGGCAAGAGTCGCGCTGGAGCAGGTGGATTCTTGAGTATAAGGAAACGGAGGTAATGGGGCAATTCGTGTGGTAGCGGGTCCAGACAGCGGCCGTAGGCCTGGGTCAGCCGCTCGTGGGCGTTACTGGAGTCGCAATAGCCGGGACGCGGGCGGGCGGCGCGTCTGAATCAGTCAGCTCACCCGTCACAACGTTGACCTTGCCGGAGACCACGCCTTCGGGCAGATTGCAGAAGACGTACCACCTGGCCCCCTCATCCCCGCCAACCAGGGTCATTGAGCGCAGCTCGCAGCCGGGCCACTGGTCTGATGCTGCGTCAAGGACAGCCCCCGGGCCAACCCGGACCGAGCTGACGTCAAGACCTGCCTCCGGCCTATGCATCACGAATTCGCTGTCGCGGACTTGCCATTCAGCTACCGGGAGCGCCGGCGTCTCAGCAATTACCTCCACGCCTACTGTCGCCGCGGGGTCTGTGAAGATAAACCGATGGCTGCCGTCGAGTTCGCCGAATGCGATCTGGCGCAGTACCGGATTTTCGATGGATTCAGACGCCACGGTGACCGCCTGGTCCGCCATTCCGGCCAACCTAATTGCATCTTCGTCCGCCTGATCCGCGTTTCCCGAGCACGCCACAGTGGTGACCGTGAGCAGCGTCACGAAAATTGCGGAGAGTAGCTTTCTCATATCATGAGACGCCGTGCGCCAGAGGTTTTTGACCGGGGATGGAAGGTCTGGTACGGTCCTCAAACGCAAGTCATAAACGGACCGGATGAGGTCCGGAAGGAGGCCAGTTTGGCAGAGGGAAAAGTACAGGCGGAGATCGTCTACTGCGTGCCCTGAGGCTACCACAACGCGGCTAGCTGGATGCTATCCGAACTATTTGCGGCCGGTGGCGGCGACGTCAACGTCACAGTACGCGGCGGCGGCGGCGGCGTATTCCAGGTCATCTTTGACGGCAACGTCGTATTCGACAAGGCGGAAGAGGGCAGGACGCCCGATGTGGCCCGAGCCAAAGAGATAAAGGCTCAACTCAAGAACCTGATCGAGGACAAGGTCGCGGCGGGCGCGGCCGGGGACTGATACCTCTGACTGTCGAGAAAAAGCGCTCCGATGAGCCTTGGCTTGGCCGCGTATATCGCGAGCTACGGGAGACCTGGTCTATGCCGGGTCTTTCTTTTTGCCCATGATCCTGCCGATTGGAGTCGCCGATGCCCCATCCAATGCACGTCGTCAATACCCAGGGCCTCATTATTCGGCAAGGCCGCTATCTGATGATTGTGCGCGGTGAATTCGAAGAACAAGCACCAGGCGCGTTGTCACCACCGGGTGGCAAAGCCGAACACGGCGATGATGAAACCGGAATCCTCGAGGTAACGCTGCGCCGAGAAGTTCTAGAGGAGACGGGCGTGACGGTGGGCGAGATGGCTTATATCCGAAGTAGCCGATTCAGAATGGACAGTGGCACTCCGGTGATCGATGCGGCCTTCTTATGTAAATACGAGAGTGGCGAAGCACATCCCGCTGATCTGGATGAAGTGGACAGCGTTGAATGGCTAACTTCTGAGGAGATATTGGCCCACCCGCGGACTCAGCCGTGGACCCAGGCGACAGTCAAGGCCGCCGAGGAATTACGGCTTGAGCTAGGCTGGTAGCGCAAGTGTGTGCATTTAATTATGCACGACCCTGCACCGGGAGAGGGGCCTTTTGGGGATCGTTTCAAAGTACGAATCCCGGCTACAGGACAGTTTGAGTCGCTACAGGAGATCCCGCGTGAAAGCAGCCGTTCTTTACGAAGCCAACCGTCCCATGGATATCGAGGAACTCGACCAGGACGAGCCGGGTCCCGGTGAGGTCAGAATCAAGATTGGTGCGGCCGGGATCTGTGCCAGCGACCACCACATCATGGTCGGGTCGGCGCCCTTCCCGATGCCGATAGTGCTCGGCCATGAGGGCGCGGGGACGATCGAAGAAGTGGGGCCGGGTGTGACCAGGGTGAAGCCGGGCGAGCGCTGTGTTTTGTCGTTCATCTCGCCCTGCGGGTATTGCACCCCGTGCAACACCGGCCAGCCCCAGATGTGCGATACGCATCGTGAAGTGAACTCGCTGATGTTCGA
>JADFHP010000084.1 GCA_022567135.1 Chloroflexota bacterium | reverse complement strand
TATGCCATGCCGTTGGGGTGCGAGTGGTAGATGATGCGCGCCGGGGTGTCTGTGTCCAGGCTTCGTGACAACTCGAGCAGGTCCTCGGCTTTAAAGACGTATGCGGTTTCTGCCGGCCGGCCGGCGGCTATGGGGTGGTTTCCGGCGGATTGGACGTTCTCGCACGCTCGCACGATGGTGACGCCCTGCCCGTCCGGCGCTCCGGCGAGCCAGCCGCAGCATTCTTCGGGGAAGACTTCGCGCGCCTGGCGGTAGGTCTGCTCGAGGATGTCGCGTGGGATGTCGAGGGGTTCGGGTTCGGGCATTGGCGTCTAAGCCTCAGCGCCGGCGCCGGTGGCCCATGCGCCCTGGGCGAGGTAGCCACCGTCGACGGCGAGGTATGAGCCGGTCATGAACGAGGCTTTCTCGCTGGCGAGGAACATGACTGCGTTGGCGATGTCGAGGCCGGTGCCGACGCGGCCGAGGGGGTGGTCCTTGCCGTACTGGGCCACTCGTGCGGCGACTGCGTCTTCGTCGGCGGTCCCGAGTTCCTGGCGGGCCACGTTGCGAACCATCTCGGTGTCGATTGTGCCGGGGCAGATGGCCATAACGCGGATGTTCTCAGCAGCGTAGTCGAGCGACATCTGGCGAGTGAGGGAGAGGTCGCCGCCCTTGGAGGCTGCGTATGCGGGGACGCCGGGCATCGACTGGATGCCCTGTACTGAGGCGTTGTTGATGATGACGCCGCCGCCCCGTTTTCGCATCTCCGGGATGGCGTACTTGGACATCAAAAAGCGGCTTTTCAGGTTGATGCCGATGATGCGGTCCCAGAGTTCTTCGGACGTGTCTTCCACGTTGGCGTATGAGTCGGATGGCTGGATGCCGACGTTGTTGAAGAGGATGTCGATGCCGCCGAATGCCGCGGCGGTGTCGCTGACTACTCGACGGCAGGCTGCGGATTGTGAGACGTCGGCGTGTACGAAGATGCCGTCTGTACCAGCCTCGCGCATCTTCTCGAGGGTAGAGGCGGCGGCGACTTCGTTGATGTCGGCGATGGCGACGCTTGCACCGGCGCGTGCGAATTCGACTGCGACGTCGCCGCCCATGCCGAGTGCGCCGCCGGTGATGATGACTGCCTTGCCGTCGAACTCGCCCATTGGTCGTCTCCCTGTGGCCTGCCGTATATCGGGCTGCTGGAGGGATTGTTGCTCACGGCGCGGGATGTGGCAATCGGCAGGCGGTGGCCTGCACCTTCTCGGGGATTGGGGCGTTGTTGGCCGTGTCGGGAGCGAATCTCCCGGTGGGCAGGCACAGGGGGTCTGCCCTCCAGGTGGGGGTGATGGGGCGAATGGGGTTACCAGATGCTCCAGCCGCCGTCGACTATGAGGTTGTGGCCTGTTATCCAGCGGCCGGCATCTGATGCCAGGAGGGCTGCGGCTCCCTTGAGGTCGTCTGCGCGTCCTATTTCGCCGAGGGCGTTGGCTTTTCTGGCGCGTTCGTTCATTTCCGGGTCGTTGCCGGGCCTTGGGATCTGGCCGGGGCTTATGCAGTTTGCGGTGATGCCGTGGGGGCCCAGTTCTGATGCCAGGGCGCGGGTGAGGTTGATGATGGCGGCTTTTGCGGCCTGGTACGGGGGGCCGGAGCGTTTGAAGTCGAGGCCCTCGTAGAAGGCCGGGTTCGACGTCAGGAACCCGTGTATGGAGCCAATGGTGATTATGCGGCCGTATCCGGCAGGGATCATGTGGCGGGCGGCGGCCTGGGCGCAGATGTAGGTGCTGGTGGCGTTGAGGTCGAGTGTCTCCCTGAACTCTTCGATGGAGGCGTCCGGCAGGTAGCCGGTCGTGCGGGAGCCGCCTGCGTTGCAGACGATGACGTCGATTTTGCCTCTGTCTGCGACCACGGAATCGACGAGGGAGTTGACCTGGTCTTCGACGGTGACGTCGCAGCCGGCGGCGGTGACATCGAGGCCCTGCGAGCGCATCTCCCCGGCTACCTGTTCGCAGAGGTCGCGGCGGCGGCTTGCGATGGTTACGGCCGCGCCAAGCTCGGCCATGGCGGTCGCCATTGCGCGGCCGAGGTGGGTGCCGCCGCCGGTGACGATGGCGACGCGCCCGGTCATATCGAACATGCTCTTGACGTTTTCCCGTTCGTTTGGGACCTGGTCGCAGGTCATCACGGGGCCTCGAACGGCGTGGTCAATTTGATGGTTCGCTCAGCACCCTCGTACCAGCCCTGCGGTCGGTAGTCGGGTGTGTGCATGTAGCAGCGGATGCGGGCTTCGTCGCTGCCGTGGGTGAAGGTGATGACCCGACTCATGGGGACGTTGCGCATGCCGTGGTATTTGCTGAGGGCGGCGATGTTTACGAACGTGGCGCGACCCCACTTCCGCTCGATGTGGGAGCGGCCGCCGGTGCGGTCGTCGGGGTGGGTGTGGGTGTGGCTGCCGAGCCACAGGTCGAGTGCGCCGGGGTGGTCTTCGAGGTAGGTCTCTATCTTGCCGGAGTCGGGCTCTTCGCCGACGAAGTGGATGTACGAGGCGCCAATGGGCGCGCCGTGTTCGAAGCGGCCATGGTAGTTGTTGTCGACGCCTTCCCAGTCGCCGGATGCGACGGTGGTCTCCTTGATCATGTGGTGGTGGGCGGAGATGGTAATGCCGTCGCCGAATGATTCGAGACTTTTCTTCCACCAGTCGAACGTTTCGAGCGATACGGCGCCTGCCGGGTATCCGCCGACCGGGCCGCGTCCGACTGGAGGTGGGTAGTCGTTGCGGTCGGCCATCATGAGAAACGTGATATTGCCGACGCTGAACGCGTAGTGCTCCCAGGTGCCGGATACGGGGTACGGGCGGCGGCTGTTGTCAACGCCTGAGAACGTGGTGTTCTCGCCTGTTGGGTCGACCCATTTACGGTGCCACCACTGGGTATCGAATGCGCCGTCATCTGAGGCGTGCGTGGCATCGTGGTTGCCGATGACGTTGTAGACCTGGTTGCGGTCGTGTTCGCGCATCTCTCCGAACTGCTGGACGAGAAGTCTGCCCTCGTCGTCGTCGGGCAGGCCCTGGGCACCGGAGTCGTCACCGGTGTCGATCATGATGTCCCAGTGGAAGGCGGGGCTAGCGGGGTCTCGGCCCTCGGACTGGCGGATGGCGTCTGCGAGGCTTTCGCGTCCGAACTTGATGTCGGTGCCGACGTGGGCGTCTGCCGCGGCCCAGACTACGAACTCACGCGGCATGTTTTCGCTCCTCAAGTTGGCAGCTGGCGTGCGGGAGGGGTCAATTCGCCAGGTTATCGATGGTCTTTGCGGAGGGTATCTGTTTGAAGACGTCGGGGGATATTTTTAATTTTGCTTCTCGGTTTCCACTGCCCAGGATTATCCAGTCGAGGACCATGATTCTGGAGTCGACGTAAAGCGGCAGGCCGCCGGGAAGGCCGAATGGCGTTACGCCGCCCACTTCCATGCCGGTCAGCTCCATCATCTGCTCGGCGTTGGCGAATGAGACTCTTGAGCCATTCATCAACTGCTTGACGCTGTGGTTCACGTCCAGGCGTGTCGTCGCGAGCACGAGGCAGGCGCAGTAGGCGGTGGGGTCTTTTCGCTTCGAGGCGATGATGATGGTGTTTGCCGACTGCTCCAGCGGGTAACCGTACTTTTCACAGAAGGCCGCGGTATCGGCGTATTCGGGGTCTATGGGGACGATCTCGTACGGCGTGCCGATCTGGTCGAGATAGTCGGCAACGCGCGAGTCGAGAAGATTCCTGTGTCCCATCAGCGTAGCCTGAGATCTTCTTGGGAGCCATCTGGCCTCGCGAGCCAGTGTGGTGAAATTTTGATCTTGCTCTCGAGCGAATAGATCTTCCGGGTTGAAGATTCCACTGTCACTCTCGTTTTCCAGCCGGCGTCGGTGAGGCCGCTTGCAGGCGGGAGGCTTTCGGTGCGGAGATCGACGCTGAAAACCTCTTCACCGCCCGCGCGTATCACGTGCCGCTGGCTGAAGAGCATGGAGCTGTGCACGAATGGGCCGTTGCCCATCTTTGCGCGTACTTCGGCTGCTCCCTGCCCTTTCGGCGTCCACAACAGCTCGGCCTTCGCCCGTATGATCTCCAGTCGGTCGCGGGTAACGACCTGCACCACCATCTCGATCGTGTCTCCCAGAAAGTAGACGCGTGTCTCGAAGAGGGCGTGGATCCGAACGGGTTGGAACAGTTTGTTCAGGTATGGCACCGGATGTGGTCGCTCCCGAGTGGTTCGGGGTGGTTTCGCCAGCGGATAGAGAGTCTACACGCGAAGTTGCATGGTCCATTTCCGTGGCGACTATTCGGCGTATCGCGCAGTCTCGCTGGATCTCGTGAGGCCGGTGCTGGTCATTCCGCCGACCAGCAACAACCGGCCGTTATCGAGGACGATGCCGGCGTGCTTGAATCTGGCTTGCCTGAGTTCTCCGGAGCCGACCCATTCGTCGATTCGCCAATCGTACGCTTCTGATTGGGCGATGAGGCCGTCGGCGTTGAGTCCCCCGGCGACGACGTAGTAGCCGCCGGGAAGTTGCGCGCCTGCGTGCTGGGAGCGGGCCGTTGAGAGTGAGCCCGTGGTGGTCCATTCGCCGGTACCCGCATCCCACACTTCCGTGCTCGATCTAAACTCCTCTTCCCAGCCGCCTGTGACGATGACGCGGCCGTCCGGCAGGAGGCTTGCAGAGTGCTGGTATCTCGCTTCAAAAAGACTCCCTGTAGGTTCCCACTTGCCGCTGGCCGGGTCGAATATTTCGGCGCTCTTGAGGCGTTCATCGCCCTCGCCCTCCCCTCCTACCGCGAGGACGCGTCCGTCAGGCAGGAGGGTCAGGGTGTGGTCGAAGCGTGCCTCGAGCATGCCGCCGGTGGGACGCCACAGTTTCTCGACGGGGTCATAGCGCTCGGTGCTGGCGAGTGGGACGCCGTCCCAGCCACCGGTGACGATGGCGCTGCCGTCGGGAAAGGCGACGGCCTTGTGGGCAACGCGCCGGTTCCGAAGTGAAGGAGCGTCTTCCCACGATTCGCTGGCCGCGCTGTATATGCGTGTGGAGCTCAGGATGATGAAGTTGACTCCCCATCCGCCGGCGATCAGCACATCTCCGTTGGGGAGGACGCTGGCCGAATGGAGATATCTGCTGACATCCATTCTGGGCCCGGAAGACCATGAGTTGCTTTCCGAATCGTAGATTTGAACGGTGTCCACGGCGCCGCCGTCGGCGTTCTTGCCGCCGATCACGACGGCGCGGCCGTTGCGGAGTGGGCTAAGGGAGTGAAATTCCAGTGCAGATTCGATTGGCTGGATTCCCGCCCAGCCGGCCGGTGGGTCGCCGATGTCGATCAGCTCGGGGTTATCGGGATCGAGTCCAGACGGGTCAGGCGTTGGCGGCGGCAGCCGTGTGGGCAGAGGGAGTGGCGTGGAGGTTGGAGGCGGTGTTGGCGTGGGCACGGGGGTGGGAGACGGCGTGGGGGTGGGCAATCTTGCCAGCGCGGTGGCGGCGGCGTTTGCCAGCGTGGCTTCCTTTTCAGCGACCGACTCGCCTCCGCCACAGGCCGTAATGGCGAAGAGAACGGCCAGGACTGCCCAGAATGGGCCCCGGTCGCATGGCATCCTTAGTCGCACGGCGTGGGGGGTCGCAGAGCTCTGAGGGGCCGCACGGCTATGAGCTGATTGCCGCGTTGATGACGCGAGTGTATGCGAGGGCCACGCGGTCGATGATGAAGAGAGCGATGATTCCGGCGGGCGGTCCGAACGGGGCGAGTATGAACGATTCCCACGTTTCGTCTACTTTCCAGAATCCCAGGTCGAGGTCGGTGAGGAGCAGCGTGATGGGCGCCGCGGTGAGCGTACTTGCGATACCGATTGCGACGAATACGATGGCGAAAGTGATGACACCGAGCGGGAATCGCAGCACCAGGTAGGCGAGGGATTTCCAGGTTCCGGGGTGTAAGAAGTACACCCTGGCGGTCGCAACTAAGCCATCCGCCCTGGGAGTTATCAGTGGGTCCAGCTCCACGCCTATCAGCATCACGGCCAGCTCGCGGTCGATGGCGAGGAGGATCCATGAGCCCATGGCCAGGCCTATCAGCAGCAGAACGCCGATGCCTATGGGGGAGAGTCCAACGCCGAGGACGATGGCGCCGAATATGAAGACGGCGTAAAAGAGGCCAAGCGGAAGGCCGATCAGCAGGTAGAGCATCCTGCCGTATGTTCGCCATCTCATGACGAGCGAAAGGGACGAGCCCAGCATGCTCTTGAGGCCTTGCCACATCAAATCGATTTCAACTTCCGCGAGATTTCTGTTTTTGCGGTCATCCGGGGACACGGCTTTTCGGCTGATTGCGGCCATCTGGCCGGCGCGATTCAGTATACGTACAGGAGCGCGCTCGGGCGCGCTCCTCGCCGGCTGTTTCCAGCCGGGATTATGGCCGGTTACAGGCGATATTCGCGTGTGTAGTGCGTGCGAGCCCGCGCGACCTGTTGCATCAAATACGGATGGAATTGAGTTCAGCGGCCGATAAATTGGAATGCAGGCGGCATATTCGTTATCGTGCCGCCGGTTCTGAGCCAAAGTCGATTGAATCTTCAATCCCCCGATAATCAGGCGCATCTGCCGGGTGCAAGACGCGTCGCCCTGGTGGCGGCTGCCTTCGCGCTTGGCTTGATTGCGTCTGGCGCGCCGCTGTCTCTGCCGCCGGCACTTGGAAATAGCGCCCTTGCCGCGCAGGGCTCCAACGTGGGCACGGTAACTCTCAGCCGCGAGCGGGCTACAACAGGCTCTTCGATCGCCGTCACCGTCGATGACCCCGATCTGAACAGCACGATCTCCCGAAGTGGCGAGAGCCAGGATGCGGGCGGGGTCGCGTACATGATCCCTGCCGGCGGCATTGGCCAGAATTTCACTATTGATCTTCCGGCGGCGGCTTTTGACGATACGAACGCCGATAGCGTCGTTGATGAGAACGATGTGTCGATCAATATCAGTGCCGCGGCGGTGACTGCCGTCGATGTCTCGGGAACGCAGGTCACGGTAACCCGCACGGCCGCGGCCGCGTCTGATACCCCCTACACCCTCACTGTGAGGGAACGAATTGCTGCTGCTTCCGATCCGTCCCCGAGCCCGTACAGCCTTGCTTCCGGCCTCTCGGGGACCACGCAGACGATCGATCTGCCGACGGTGAGCGTCTTTGACTATGACGGTGGCGGTGATGTTTCGGCGGGCGATTACGAGCTGAATATTACGGTCGCTTCGATCACGTCCATCGATGTGGGCGCGGGCACGGCGTTGCTTACCCGGAGCCAGGACGTCGGATCTTCCGTCGCGTTCACCGTCACATACCGCAGGGATGTGACTTACGCGCAAGACGCTCTGTCCAACGCCCTCGTCCTGCCGGCGGCGAACCCCTTCGATCAGTTTTTCTTTACGGTCCAGTTTCCGCCGATTGCCGATGTGACGGGGGACGGCGTTGTGACGGTGGCCGATGTGGCCGGGAGCGGTCTGGCCGGCGCCACGATATCGACGGTGGAGCCGAGCACCGGCCTGATAAAGATATCCCGGACCGGCTCGGTCGATCAGCCCACGGCGTTCACGCTGGACTATGAGACGGCGCTCGCGTCCACTGTGGAGGTGAAGGTGGAGAGCACGGCGGACGCGACGGGATTCACGCTGACGCTGGCTGAGACTGCGGTGGACAGTTCGGTTTTCACCGGGACGTTCACGACCGGTACGGTGACGGCCACGACCAATGCCGGGTCGCCGTCTGCCAGCGCGCGGCCGTCGATCAAAGTCGTGGACGGCTCGTCGGTGTCTGTTTCTTATACGGACGCGGCGCCGCTGACTCTCATCGAAAATACCGTGCTGATCGACACTCAGAAGCCTGCGATCTCGGTGGCCGGGTCTCTCGGGGGTGCTTACGTGCTTCCCAATAATGCGACCATCAAAGGAACGGTCACGGAGATCGGCCTGGGGTTGTTGTTGTCCGATGTGAAGGCCAACGTCGATTTCAACCGGAACGGAGTTTTCGGTGAGGCCGGGGAGGTAATTCCGATCCCATCTTCCGATGCTACATCGATAGTCAACGGCTTCAGCATCGACATTGCTCTGCCCTACCTGGGCAGCGATGGAGTGACGGAGTGGTACTTTGAGGCGACCGATCGGGCGGGAAACTTCGTTCGGACGGATGCGTCAACGACAACGACCGGGGATCAAAACTACAAGTTCATCGTAGACGCGACGATGCCGCAGGTAGCTTCCGCCGTCGCCGGTGAATCGTATGACACGATTGCGAACGTGGTGCTGACGAACCAGCCGGACCGGGTGCGGGTCGTCTTCACCGAGCCGCTCGACGCCGGCTCTGTATCACCGAATCTGTTCTCTGTGGATGCGCGCGCGGCTTCTGCCGCCATCGTCGATAGCGACTTTCCAGACACGGTATGGCTGACGGTGCCGTTGTTGCTCGGCGACCCGGACAGGCTGGTTGTTGAGGCGGGCGCGGTGGCGGACCTCGGCGGGCTTCAAAGTGGCGCGGACACCGTGACCGTGACCGATAGGATCAGCCCGGTGCTGTCGCTGAGCCTCGATCGCGGGGTCACGAACCGGGAGATCGTGGCGAAAGTCGAGTCGAATGAGTCTCTTTCAGCCCCGCCGTCGATTGCGGTCGACAACAAGACCCAGGGCGCGGCGATCGAGGTGGGCAACAGGCGCTGGGAGTTCACGATAGATGCCGATGCGTTCGATGATCTGCTCTCGGGCGATGGGATCAAGAACGTGGAAGCGACGGGCTTCGACAACGAAGGCAACGTTGGCACGGCAGGCGAAGACGCGACCGCCAGCGGCTACCCGGCCGCCGCGGTTCGCTTCGAGCTGGATCAGACGGTCTCTCAGCCCGTTGTCGCGCCTGAGTGGGGCGCGCACATGGATGTCTGGGACCCGTTGCTCATCATCAGCTATCCGGGGGAGGCCGGCGAGTATACAGGCGACTCTGCGCCGGGAGTCACCGTGACTCAGGCATTGATGAACAGCGCAGATGTCACGTCTGAATTCATACCCAACTCGGACCGGACGGTCTGGGAATACAAATTGGCTGGCCTTGCCCGGGGTTGGTATACGGTAAAAGTTTCGGCGAAAGACGACGCGGGCAATATTTATCCGGATGCGTTGTTGCAGTTCCTGATCAACGCAGATCCTCCGCCGGGGTCTGAGCCGGAACCAGAAACCGATCCGATTACGACTCCCGATGCTGAGCCGGCGCCGACGCCAACTCCGCCTCCATCGCCCACGCCTGAACCGGCTCCGACACCGACGCCTGTGGCAACGCCGGAGGCTGAGCTGTCGGGCGACGATGATGAGTCCGCCCCCGAGCCTGATCTACCGGAGAGCACGCCCGCGCCGACACCGGAAGCGACGGCGACCCCCGTCCCGGACGCGGTTGTGATAACGGAGCCTGTTATCCAGTCACCGACGCCTACACGCACGCCGATTGTCCCGCGCACGGCCACTCCGACCCCGGTCAGCGAACTTCTGACGCCTGGCGCTGTTGTGGTATCGGCCACTGCAGAGGCGTCGGAAACGCCGCTGGCGAGCGCCGCGCCGGAGTTCACGCCGACTGTGGAGCCGGCGCCGCCGAGCTATACGAACGAGGAGATCGAGGCGACTGCGTCGGCTCTTAGCGCGGCATCGACTCGCGCGGATGGCGACGAGCCGCCGGACGAGCGGTCTCCCGCATCTGGCGCATGCAGCCTGCCGACCGGCAGTGCCGGGTTGCCGGGCGCAGACTCCGCGCTGTGGATAGCGGGGCTTTTCGGGTTGATGGTGATCGGCAGGCGCGGCCGGGGCAGGCCAGATGTCTCTGGACTACATTGAGATCGGGTCGTAATCGGCCGGTGCCGTAGCGAGTATTCCCGGGGGCTGAGATCCTCGGGTCGGGGACGCCCAAGGATGACGAACTGGCAGCCGCGGTGGCTGAGATCCTCGGGTCGGGGACGCCCGAGGATGACGAGATGGTAGCCGCAGTGGCCTCGTGCAGGTCGACTTAGTGGGCTAACCAGGCAGGGTGTATGGGACGTCTAGTTCGGCCGCCATCTGTTTGAAGTAGGCGATGGTGTGTTCTGGAAGCGCGATCCCACTGATGGTTCTCTCCTGGTACGCCTCGTGTTCCGGCTGGCCCGGGTACATGACGCGGTCGTAGCCTTCGGCCGTAGGCTCGTTGCGCAGGGCGATGAGCATCTCGTCCATGTTCGCCTTGAACTCGTCGGCGGGCCGGAACGCATCGATTCTGATCGCCTGGAAGTAGTGGCAGAATCGCCCGCCCCGGGGGTTGTCGGGAAGCAGGCCGGAGACGGGCTCACCGGGAAGGATCGCGCCGAGGATGTCTGCCATCATGCCTATCCCGTACCCCTTCTGCGCGCCGTGCTCGTGTGTTTCACCGAGTGGCGGCTGGCCGTAGGCGGGAGGACTGTTGGCGGGATCGGTGATGGGCTGGCCGTCTTCTGTAACCGCCCAGCCTTCGGGGATTTTTATCCCGAGGTGGGCGGCTATCGAGACTTTACCGAAGGACGTAACCGATGATGCCATGTCGATAACGAACGGCGGCTCTTTGTCTGCCGGAGCAGCCATGGAGAAGGGATTGGTGCCCATCCAGGGTTCGCGGCCGCCCATGGGGATGATGACGCGTCTGCCGCCTGACGATACGGTCATGCCGATCATGTCGTGTTCCAGCGCCATGCGTGCGTAGTAGCCGGCAGCGCCATAGTGGCTGCTGTTTGGCACTGCTACCGACGCTGTGCCGGTCTCGCGGGCTTTTTCGATGGCGACGTTCATGGCGAATATGCCGGCGAGCAGGCCCATGCCGCGGTCGGCGTCTACGACTGCGGTTGACGGCGTCTCATGGGTGATGCGGATATCGGGTGTGGCGTTGATGTAGCCGGACATGAGGCCGCCCAGGTAGTGGAGGTCCAGGTTGTAGCCGACGCCGTGTGAGTCGATGCCGTTGAGGTCGGCGTCAACCAGTACGGCAGCCGCTTCAACGGCTTCTGGCGAGGGCATGCCTGCTGCAGCGAACAGGCTGCCGACGAACGCTGTGAGCGGCTCGGCTTGAACGATTGTTGCGTTCGGGATCTCCTTGAGCTTCTTGAGAACCATTTTTCTTAATTCCCTGGGGTCTTCTGGGGTCGTTGGGGCGTTCGCTATTTTTTGGAGTGTGAGCCGGGGGCGGTTAGCGGCCGTCGATGCCTGCGGACTGGAGTTCGTGGGCAGCCTCCCCGGTAGTCAGAGCAGTGTTGATGCTCTCGACCAATCTGAGCGCGGAATCACGTGTCATCTCAACGGCGACGCGGTTGCCGGGCTGGTTGGTGTCTTTGACGAAATCGATGATGAGGGCGTGATCGAGCGGGGCGTGGAACGGGTGGTCGTAGTAGACGTTCGCCTGACTGAGCTTGAACCAGCCATCGGGGCCTTTGCCGCTGCCGGAAATCTCAACGTTCTCGATGATCCATGTGCACATTTGTCGTCCTCTCTTTTTTTAGTGAACTGACGGTAGCCGGTTAGCCGTGATTCGGGCCGCCCCCTCAGGCGTGAGCCGGACCATCAAGATAGGTGTGGAACCATTTGAAGACTTCTTCCCATGCTTCGGTTGCCTGGACGGGCCGGTAGCCGGGCCGGTCGACGGCGAAGAATCCGTGTCCTGCGCCATCGTACCTGTGGAACTCGTGTGTCTTGCCGTGTTCTTTGAGTATCTCTTCGGTACGGTCGACGTCGTCAGGCGTAGGCGACTGGTCGTCGTTGCCGAAGATGCCGAGGAGTGGGCAGCTCATGTCTGCTACGAGGTCTATGGGCGCTACGGGCTGGCGTTCGGTGAGCTGGTCGGGGGCGGCGATGACGCGTCCGCCCCAGCAGTCGACGGCGGCATCGAGGGAGTCGAGACGGCATGCGGCAAGGAAGACCTGGCGGCCACCGGAGCAGAAGCCGATGATGCCCACTTTGCCGTTCAGGTACGGGAGGGTCCTGAGGTATGCGGCGGCGGCATCGAGGTCGCCCATCACCCTGTCGTCGGGCGCGCCGCCTGCGGCGCGGGCCACTGCTGCCACGTCGTCCGGGTCGCCGGGCCCTTCCCTGCTGAAGAGATTGGGATCGATTGCAGCGTATCCGTAGTGCGCGAACTTACGGGTGATCTCCTTGGTGGAGTCGTCCCAGCCGGGCATGTGGTGGGTGACGATGACGC
>JADFHP010000083.1 GCA_022567135.1 Chloroflexota bacterium | reverse complement strand
GCGTACCACCTGGCGAATGTGAATGGATATACCGTTGGAATCTTTTTCGGGGAGACCCTGATCGACGCCCCGGTGATCGCCAGCACCGCGTGTTGATGTGGCGCGGCGGGAGATATTGAAGGCGTAGAAGCTACTGGCCCCATCCCAAATTCGGGGTGTTCTCTCTCGTGGAAATCTCAGGGGGTTCTCGGCCCACCCGATTGAAAGGTGTCAGGGCGTGGGTCGTTGAGTCCACCGGCGTTCGCATCCGGTACCCCATACCGGTGCGGTAGCCAGGCTGCGCCAAACCCCGCCTATTACAAACGTACAACTTAGCGAGCGCGAGGCACACCGGCCCCGTATCCAACCCCTTGACACCACCACCATCCTGCCGTAATATCAGAACATACGTTCTATACACCGCTCACGCCACTGGCTATACGGCGCACGCGGCCTAGCTAATAGAACTGCGATTCTCAATCGACCGCCCCGAAGGTACCGTCGGGACGCCAAACGACCGCAAGGGAGAACATATCGCTCCGCCTCGGGCGGACGGCTTATCGGCAAACCGACCAGATGCGCGGGAACGCCCCATCGGGCGTTTCAAGAAGATAGAGAGCTCTGGTACCCGTTACACATATTGGCGCTCGAAACGTCCGCTTCAGGCGGACCGGCCGGCGCAACCATAATGCCCGGGCTATTCGTCCGCCTCAGAAGGTTGGGTGAACCAGCTCGGAGGCGGGGAGCTAAAAGCCCCGCAAACCAGATACGCGTGCTCCGCGACCTCCCATCGCAGAGTATCGAAACAACATCAGGGATTGACACGGCAGAGGCAGCCTTGCAAAAAGCCTCAATCCGCCTCAGGCGGACACGGTTTGCCGGTACATCGAGCGATGTCGCCGCCCGCGGGCGGCGCGGCCGCGCCCGGAATTCATCCCGATCCCAGTCGGGACGCCCGCGACCCCGGCCCGATGCTGATCAGCTCGGCGTCTTGCCCCACCACTCCATCGGGTGACCGTCCGGGTCCGAGGCGTACAGATGAAGCGATCCGTCCCCGTGGGTTTCGGGTCCGTGGACCGGAACATCCGCAGCGATCAGGCGTTCCTTCAACGGTTCGATTTCGTCCTCGTATATCGCAAATACAAGGTGGGCCTGCCGGACCTGCTTACGAAACTCGGCGCCGTAAGTTTCGTCGAACGGCAAACCGTCTTTGCCCCAGACGTTCGGCTCCCATAGCCCCAGGAAGTGGTCGGGGCCAACCTTCATGATCCTGCCCCCTTCGCCGACATCTACATCAGCGACCTCATAGCCGACCACGTCGACGTAGAAACGGACCGATCGCTCGACGTCCTCGACCACTATGGCGATTTCGGCGTAACCCAGTGCACGCAATGTCTTTCCTCCCCGGGACGATGGCTGGCGACTATGATCTCATCCCGATCACGCCGTTGCAGTTTATGTTTCCACCGGATGCTCACGCGTCTGTCTCGATCGCGGAGCGCGCGTTCAACAGCCCTCCCGTCGTGGCCACCCCAAATGGCACGGCATACGTGAGCGGTATCTTCCATGCCATCGCCAACTGGAAGTCCCCTGACACCAGGAAGTTGCCCTGGTTTATCGCGGTCAGCAGCGTACCGACCAGCAGGCAGATCACAAGGGATCTCTTCAGCAGCGGCGGAAACCTGACGGCGCACATCAGGCAGTGCGGCAGCCGGCCTCGCTCCGATGGCAACTCATACGAGATCGCCCCCAGCTCGCGCGCACACTTCTCGCAGCGGACGGCGGCCGGCGATGACGCAGCCATCAGTCTTCGCCGCGGCTAAAGAGCACTATCCAGCACCATCCATACGCCCCAGCCCGTGAGCAGCACTCCGGTGGCACGGCTGATCCAGGAGCCGGCGGGCGCCACTTTCTCGACGAGCACAAAGCCGGCGAGGGCGGCTATCCAGAGAATATTCATCACGCCCAGAACGAATAGCAGCGACATCAGAATCCAGCAGCAGCCGAGACAGTATGCTCCCTGCTTCACGCCCATGGAGAGCGCCCCGCCGTAACCGTCCCGCCAGTCCGTCAGCAAGAAGCTCAGGGGCGTCCGGCACTCGGTCAGGCAGATGTTCTTGATAGGCGTCAACTGGAAGAGGCCGGCGGCGATCAGAAGCGCGCCGCCGATTACCGGCGTGGCCGTCATGGTCGTCGGCGATAACAGAGTGGCCGCGTGCAGCCCCCACTGAGCCAGGGTGCCACCCAGCGCGAACGCGCTCCACACGCCGATGTAGCCCAGGACGAACACACCGACAGGGACGAACGGGCGCGCCTGCTCCCGCCGCTTCCGGGCCACAGTGCCGAACATCAGGATCATGGGCGCCGCAGACGGGACCATCATCGCTGTCATCATCACGGTCCACATGAGGAACATGAGACCGAAGTCACCGAATGTCCAGTCGGCCGTCATCGGCATCGACATCGATCGGCCAGATGCCATATCCATGCCGCGCATGTCCCAGGCCAGGTAGGCCGTGTAAGCCCAGGCCAGCCCGGTAACGCCAAGCAGACCGGCGATGACTACGTAGCGGTCTCTTTTTACGAGAGCTTCTATTGGGAGCAGTGCTTGCATTGAAGTGAAGATCCCAGCGGACTCAGCCTGGTTGATCGAGAGGGCACCAAGGGCGCGATCGCCACGGCGCCACCCCTGATCCCGCCCGGGAGCCTGAAGAGTAATCCGGAGCGGGAACGGGGAGTGGCCGTTGGCAGTCCGACTCAGTTGGAGTAGTTGACCGTGGAGACAAAACCGGCCCCGTCCGGGTAGGAGAAGTCGAGTCCGTCGATCGAGATCTTCCCCTCTTTGGCGGACACGACGTCTGCTCCCTTGAAGATGAAGCCGGTCTCATGCTCGATCCGCATCGACTCGGGTTCGCCTGTTACGGGATTCTTGATCGGCTCGAACGCCATAGACACGATGTCGCCGATCTTGACGGTGCTGTTCTGCCCGGCGTTGTTGAACTCGAACGGTGCGTAGATCGGGTCGATCAGCTTGCCCACGAGCTGCACGATGATCTCAAAGGGCATGCCGCCCTCCTGGCCGGTCGTAATCTTCAGAAGCGACTCTCGCTGCGCCTCATCGGCGCGCTCATCAAAGATGAGCACCAGGGTGAGGTTTCCCTCGTGTATGGCCTTGGGTGCGTGAAGCCCGACTGCAAATCCAAGTCCATCGAGGGACACATCCCCGTGGTGGCCCTTTGTGATCTTGTAGGCCAGGATTCCGTCGCAGAAGCCCATCGTCGGCGGGGCTTGGAACTCGCAGGGGCAGCCATAGTCGCAGTTACAGGTCTGGTAGTAGTCAGCCTCAATTGCCCAACTGGTCTTGACTTCAGTCGTCACGGGGTTCCTTGCCTTTCTCGAGAATAGCCGTGCGAAAACGATAGATCGGCGTCTGGAGCCGGGGACACCGGAGGCCTTGATAATCGGCCAACGCCAGCCATTTCGGGGTCGAAATGTCAGCGGGGGATATCCACTCTACGCCTGTGCCGATGCAGACTAGACATCACTCGGGCTCCGGTCAATAGTCAGCCCTGGTAGCTTCAGAAGGCGATTCGTGACAGAACCAGTCTGCCCGACCGGAGAGCTCCGGGACTGCTCTTCAGCAGCACGACCCGGCAATATCGGGCCACATCCGATCGGCTACCCGGACACCCCGGCGACCTCGCGGGCTTCGCGTTCGGCAGCATCGCGCTTCAGGCGCTCGGCCCTGACGGTCCAGTCGGCGCACTCCTCGCAGACCGATTCAGGGATGATTCCCGTCTTCATGAGAATCGCGAACACCCTGCAGCCGAGGCAGAAGCCGAGTACAGACTCCAGCCCGGCGGCGAAGATCAGCATGCCCAGAACGCTGTATGCGGCGGTCGTGTAGCCGAAGCCAAACTCGAGGATCAACGCGGTGACGCTGAAGCCGACGCCTATCGCCGCGGCGAATCGCTTCGGCGGGCCGGGCACGGGGTCGTACGGAAGCCGGAGCCTGGGCACGATCACTCTGGTCGCCAGCAGGGCCAGCGGGCTGATGCGCGGCCCTGCCAGCACCCTTGCGATGAAGCCGTATGCGATGACGAATATGAGCCACGGTACATCAAACGCGATCGTGACCACGGCCATCACCACCACGCCCGCTGCGACAGATCGCGCAACGCTAGCGTTGATCGGGTGCGGGAACGAGAAGAAGGGGTTTCTTGTTTCAGTTGCCATGTTTTTCAGCGTCTGACTCGATTTCCTGATGCGTATTCGCGGTCGATTAAAAAACCCTCCGGTAATCGTTTCCTCGGAGGGTGGCCTCTGTGGCGGCACGCGTGCTTACGCCGTTGCCCTCCTGGTGGGCTTGCAACAGAGGCATGTGGTGCTGTGGGCGTTGCGGAAACTCATGTGCGCACTACGAGTCTAGCACTCGTGGCAAGAGGCGCGGCCTCCCGGCACGCGATTCCCGTTATGCGCTATTTTCCGAGGTCAGGCCAATCGGCAACGCGCAATACATGTGGAACCGTCAGGAACATCCGCATGGCTGGCATCGCGACTTTCTCTGCTATTGAATGCGTAGGTGTCGACCTCCGTGACCTTCATCGCTTTTCTATACCTACCCCCGGTGTGATTACTCTTGTCGCGGCATCCTACGCTCGATGCCGGGTGATAATGCATCAGCGCGCACGCCCCGGGAGGTCATCGTGAAAATACTCATCACCGGTATAGCAGGAACTATCGGCACGATTCTGGCCGAGCGGCTTTCGGCGGACCACGAAGTCACAGGCATCGACATCCGGCCCCCTGGTCGATTATCAGGCGCCTTTCCTACGGGGCTGGTCGACCTGAACGATTACGACGCTGTGGTTCCCGAACTGGACGGCGTGGAGGCGGTCATACATCTTGCCGCCGAGCGGCAGCACGAGCGGCATATCGGCTGGGACGTTCTGATGCCAAGAAACGTCCAGCCGACGGCAAACCTGTTCCAGGCGGCGCACGAGGCGGGCGTCCGGCGCGTAGTCTTCGCAAGTTCGATGCACGTGATGGGCATGTACGAGGAGGATGAGCCGTGGGCGTCGATCGTCGCCGGCCGCTACGAGGGACTCAACCCGCACACCCTGCCGCTCGTGGGACGTTATGCTCCGGTGCGCGCCGACGGCCGCTACGCGGTGACGAAGGCCTTCGGTGAGCAGTTAGGCCGCTACTACGCGGAAGCGGAGGGGCTGGAGGCGGTCTCCGTGCGCCTCGGCACGATCAGCCAGGACGACCGGCCGGGCAGCGACCCGCGGTCGTTCGTAAGCTGGTTCTCGCATCGCGACCTCGGCGACTTCTTCGCCGCCTGCGTCGAGCGGCCGGAGCTGAAGTGCGAGATCGTCTACGGGGCATCGGCGAATACCTGGAAGGTATACGACACCCCTGCTTCCTGGGAGGCGCTTGGATTCAGGCCACGGGACAACGCGGAGGAGTACAGGTAGGGAATCCTGTACTCACCGCGTGATGTTTATTCAACTGCCTAATGGGGGCCGCCTATGTTGATCGGGCCCGGGTCTCCACCTGCGCCTACAACCACCAGCCTGCCAAGGAAGTAATCCCAGCCGCCCGCGTGCTGCTCCACCGCAGCTTCAGGCAGACCGGTGTGGGTGAGGGTGAGAATCGTGGCGTCGCCGTCCGCCTTGAGGTCTATCGCGACCGTGGACGATCCTGGTGGAACGCCGTCCGCCGGTGCGCCGTCCCAGCCCCATGTGAAGACGACTCGTGAATGCGGGGTGACCTCAACATACTCACCCAGGGCGAGCGCCTCTGGAGTCATCTGGACTTTGTATATGCCGCCCGGGGTCGGATTCAGATCGGCTTCGGTGCCGCTCCACCGAACTATCTGGTCGGGCTCAGTGAAGAACGAGAAAACCGTCTCGCGGGGTGCCTCAATTCGAATCTCTTTTGTGATTACCAAATCAACTGACGTCACTGTCGCTATCTCCTTTTCCCTCACTGGGTTCCGGGCTGGCTCCCCGGCCGGCGCGTCTTGTCTGGTCTGACTCTGCCGCGTCTTTTAGCATGCCGAGCCGGTAGTCCCAGAACAGCTCAAGAAACTTTCGGAGATCCGACAGTCCTTCGGGGCGGGCGCGGTAGAAGCGCCGCGTGCCATCGCGCCGCTCCGTCACCAGCCGGCTGTCCCTCAGCACTTTCAGGTGCTGGGAGATGGCAGGGCGGGTGAGATCAAAATGCGTCGCGATGTCACCTGCGGACATCTCCCGGGCCCGAACCAGTTCCAGGATTTCTCGTCGGCGCGGCTGCGCCAGTGCCTGCATTACGTCGTCCATGCACAGTAGTTAAGCAGAGACTTACGTAAGTGTCAACTAACAAATACTGGCCGATGGAGCATTACCCGGCCACCCAATTGCCGGGCACCCTGACTGCGATGACCTCCGCGGTGGCGGTTTCGATTCCGCCGGATTCGATCGAGAGGCGCAGGTTCGTCCGTTTCTCTGTGCTCGACTCGACCGTTGCCGTCAGGGTGACCGGGCCATCGATCGGAGTCGGCTTTCGGAAGCGCACATTGAGAGTCCCGGTGGCGTACCAGATCTGATCGCCTTCGCCGATCTCCCGCCCTTCTACGTGATATGCGTGTGCTATGGCGGTGCATACGCCGTGGCAGTCGAGCAGCGTGGAGATGATGCCGCCGTTCAGCATGTCCTTCGGTCCAGCCATGTGGACCGGCCGGGGGCTCCAGGAAGCGGTGGAACTTTCACCCGGAGTAGACCAGCGGGATTTGAGTTGCAGCCCGCCCTCGTTCAGGTTTCCGCAACCCCAGCAGTGATTATTTGGTATCAGGTCCTGGAAGGCATCCGGGAGGGCATTCGTCATCAGGATCTCCAGTGGATCAGGTGGCGGCAAATATTCCGGCGGGTGCTGACTATAGCGCAACAGCTATGATGCGCCAGTTCGTTTCGAATTGAAGCGAGGCATCAAAGCCCACCAGGAGCAATGAATGGCGCTGCCCGATCTCCATTTCGGCCTCTTCAGCCGGGTGCCCGCGCGTGCCGGGATCTCTGATGCCGAGTCGCTTGACGAGTTCTTCGGCATCATCGAGGAGTCGGAGCGGCTGGGTTACGAAGCGGTGTGGATCGGCGAGGAGCACAACGAGC
Organism: Chloroflexota bacterium; assembly: GCA_022567135.1. Taxonomy (GTDB): domain Bacteria; phylum Chloroflexota; class Dehalococcoidia; order Lucifugimonadales; family Lucifugimonadaceae; genus UBA1151. The sequence goes on along the minus strand of JADFHP010000083.1, from coordinate 5,086 downwards.
CCGGCGTATTCATCTCCGGGGCCAACTTCCCCATTGCCGCCGTCGCCGCGGCCCGCACCAGCCGGCTGCACATCGGCCTCGCCATCGTGGCAGTCCCGCTCAATCATCCACTCCGCATCGCAGAGGCCGCGGCGACGGTAGACCAGATCAGCCATGGCCGGCTGATATTCGGGGCGGGCAGGAGCTCGAAGATCGATGCGTACGTCTCATCCGGTATCGACTACGACGAGAGCCGGGAGCGGCAGGTGGAGGGACTTGAGGTCATACGCAGGGCGTGGACCGAAGAGACATTCACCCACAGGGGCAAGTTCTACAACTTCCCGAACGCGAAGATCGCGCCGAAGCCATTCCAGCAGCCGCACCCGCCCATCTATTACGCGGCAGGCAGCCCCGCGTCGTTCGAGGTGGCCGGGCGTGAGGGCTACAACATATTCATCATGCCGCGCGGTGACCGGGCGGTGATCCGCGAGCGTGTTGAGACCTATCACAGTGCGTGGCAAGAAGCCGGCCATGCCGGCAGGGGCGACGTCGTAGGAAGCTTCCTTGTCTACGTGGCGGGCACGATGGAGAAGGCGGTGTCCGAGCCCCGTGAGAGCGCCATCAAACTCTGGGAGCGGCAGGCGTGGATAGGAGGGCCTCACGAGGCGCTGGACGATGAGACAAACAGGCAGCGCGCCCGAGGGCTCAAATACCTTGTCGACACCCCGTACGAAGAGCACGTCGAAAGTGATGTGATCGTCAATTTTGGGACGCCGGAAGTGGTTGCCGAGCGGCTGCAAATACTCAGGGACGAACTGGGACTTTCGGGGTTCCAGCTGGACATGGGGATCTACAACCTGATGCCGCCTGAGCAGGTGATCGACAGCATGTCGCTCTTCGCCGAGGCGGCAAGGCCGCTGATCAAGTAGTAGAACCGGCAGTGCCCATGCATCACGCATCGCAAAGGCAGGCGCCTGCGCTCCAGTTGAGGCGGGGAGGAACAGCAAGTTGGATATCCAGGTAGGGCAGAAGGCCACCCGCGAGTTGACGGTCACGGCCGAGATGGTGGCGGCCTACGCTGAGATCACCGGCGATTACAACCCGCTTCACTTCGACGTGGAGTTCACGGCCTCGACTCGCTTCGGGCGGCTGATGGCCCAGGGCGGGATCGCGGTTGGACTCTTGCATGCTCTGGTCGCGATGGATATGCCCGGCCCCGGCACCGTCTTTTTGCGGCAGAGCTGGGTGTTTCCGGCGCCGGTCTACATAGGCGATACGATTCATGCCGAGGCAACCGTGATGGCCGTCTATCCGGAACGCTCCAGGGCGGACATTGATTTCGCGGTGACTAACGGCGACGGAACGGAAGTGCTGAAGGGGGAGACGACCATCTACCAGGCGGCGCCTATTTCTTGAGCCATGGCCTGACAAATGGCCTGACATAGGCCGTCATCGCTCTGTCCTTACCCACAGTCGATGTCCGTCCGTCATGAATCTCACGTCGCCATTACTGGCGGTAGTGTAGACACGGCCATTCTGCGTGGCGGCAGTTACTCGCTGCAGTGCGTCTTCGTGGGGATGGCCGAACGGGTTTCTTGTGCCTACAGGGACCACGGAAACGGCCGGGGATACGGCAGCGAGAAATCGATCAGACGAAGATCCCCGGCTACCCTGGTGGGCGACTTTGAGGACTGTCGATGCGAGTTGGATATTCTGCCTGAGAAGCTCTCTTTCCGTCGCCGTATTGATGTCTCCGGTGAGCAGGAACGAGACGTCTTTGTAATTCAGCCGCAATGCCACCGAACTGTCGTTTACATCGTTTGACCAGATAACAGGCCCGGCGTTTAGCACATCGATATAGACGTCATCGTCCAGGATCAGCCGTTGCCCGCGTGATGCGCTGATCCGTGTTGCGGATGCTGCCTCGGCCGCCGTGAGCCAGGTCCGATAGACCTCCGATTCATAGTCGACCGGCGCGTCCATCACATAATCGACGACGTACTGTTCAAGGACACTTATCAACCCGCCTGCGTGGTCGGCATGCGGGTGGGTCAGCGCCACGATGTCGATAGATCTGTCCCAGAACGGCAGCTCGCGGCCCAGGGCATTAACCGCTTCTTGTGACTCCAGACCGCCGTCGATGAGCATCTGCCGGCCGCCAGGGGTCTGGATCAATATCAAGTCTCCGCGGCCCGTCTCGAAGAACGTCACTGAAAGCCTGCCATCAGGCAGGCTCCAGACCGCTGCGAGCGAGAGTATGGCTCCGATTGCGCCGGCCGTGATAAGCCACTTGGGCGCCCGTCTGACCGCTCGCATTGTGCGAATGGGCGCGGGCAGCGAGTTCCGCCATGCCTCCCGCACCGACCTTTCGAATTTCCGAACATGAGTATGGCCGGCGACCATCGCGATGACGATGTAGTAGCCGATTACCGTTGGCACCGACCAGAACGAAGTCTCGACCGGGTGCGGCGGGAGCCTGGCAAAAAAGTCGACCAGCTCGAGAACATAAGTGGTAGCGAGCCATGCCGGCCAGCCCAGGATATCTCCCGCTGCTCCCGATACCAGCCCGGCAGCGCCGGAGAGTCCGCTGAATCCGACCGCGAACGGCAGAGCGGGCAACGCCAGTGCCGTCGCCGGGATCCCCCATACCGGGATGATGCCGAAGTTATGGCCGATCAGTGGCAGGGTGGCTACGGTTGCGGCGAGGCCGATTCCCAGCACCTGGAGGGATCCTCGGACAGCGCGCGTGATCAGCGGCCCGCCAGCAAAGCCAGACGGCCCGCCCCCGGCCGGCGCGAAACGGTCCAGCCCGTGATTGATTCGCGGCGCGAGAAGCAAGATGCCCACCAAAGAAGCGAAACTGAGTTGGAAGGAGAGCTCAGCGATGGCGGAAGGGTCTGCCGCCAGCATCGCGGTGGCGGCAAGTCCGAGGGCGGGAAGCGCCGAACGCTGACGGCCGAACGCGCGGGCCGCAAGATAGGCGGTGAGCATTATGGAGGCCCTGATCACGGGATCAGAAAATCCGGCAAGTGCCGCATAGCCCCAGACCGAGAGCAGGGGTAGGAGCAGATATAACTGCCGCCGCCTGCCGAGAGCCGTGGCGGCCATCGCCATAACGACGAAGCCAACGATTCCGACGTGGAGTCCGGAGATAGCGAGCAGGTGGGCCGTGCCCGCATCACGGAAAGATGTTCTGGTCTCATTCTCGAGACCTGTCCGGTCCCCGACGGTGATGGCCGCGGCGAGACCGGAAGCGGGAGCCGAAATCGACGAGCGCATCGAATCGGCGAGTTCGGCGCGGGTGTCGGCAAGGGTTCTACGGACTACGTTGCCGGCCCCGCCGGACAGAAGCGAAATCAAGGGGTGCCTTATGAGGCCGGCGGAGTTTCCGTCCAGGCCGTCCTCCACCTCACCGGTGACGCGGTAGACGTCGCCGTAGCGAAAACTGAACCGCGATCTGCCCGGTGGCAGGTCGCCGGAAAGTCGGTCTGCGAGTATCTCCAGGTCCGCCGGTTGATCTCCAGGCTCTGATGGATCAACGTCCACGGCACGGACTCGAAGAAGTTGAAGGCCACCGAACGAGCGCGGGTCGGTCAGTAGTTCGACCTGGATTGAAACATCTTCGCCGCGTGGCAGCATGAATAGTTCTGCCGGATCGGTCTCGTCCAACCCGGCGCGCCAGATCCCGATAGCAAAAATGAGTACCAGTACCGGCACAAGCGTGGCGGCGCCCAGCCTGCGGAACACGAACGCGAGCGCCAGGGCGCCAAGAGACCACAGCACGCTGGTCTCCCAGCCCGGCGCCCAGCCGCTCGTCGAGGCATCACCCAGCCAAACGCTGATGCCGACGCCGATTGCGAACGCGGCGCCTGCGAGCGGCAGTTTCACGGGACCAGCTTCACGGGACTACCAGGGGCCGCAGGGCCTCCACGGTCACCGGTCCGATGCCGGCAACGCTGAGCAGATCGTCTACAGAGGTGAACAGGCCGTTCCGGTCCCGCCAGTCGATGATGGCTTGAGCCTTTACTTCTCCGATGCCCGGCAGCGTCTGAAGCACGATCAGATCGGCCGTGTTCAAATCCACGGGCCCTACTCTTGTCTGCTCCGTTGTCGCCTCCGCGTCGGCAGCACTCTCGTCTCTGGACTGGATCGCCGGGATGCTTATCCTCTGGCCATCCAGGAGAAGGGCGGCGCGGTTGAGGCTGCGGAGGTCGGCTCTTTCCGTCACGCCCCCGGCGGCGGCGATGCCGTCTTCAACGCGTGCGCCCGCCACCAGCGTATAGACGCCCGGAGAGCGCACTTCGCCATCGATGTGGGCAACAACAGGTCCGGCCGGCTCCGGCGTTGAGATGAAGATCTCTATCTCGGACGGATTCGGCCTTGACGCCAGCCAGTAACCGCCGCCCGCCAAAAAAAGCGCGATGCTGACTCCGGCGATGAGCCATGTCGCCATATTCGCCCGGCTCCCGGTCGGCGGTTGCTCACCTATCGGGCTTGAGGTGTGAGGGGTATCGGAGGGTGGTTCCACGCAGGCGCCTATTCATCGCAGTTCGGCGGCACGTTACGAGAACCCCGAGGCCTTCGCAAGCCACCGGCCATCTATGTCCTATCTCCATTCCATCTACTTCGGGGTATGATTCCGCAACTTCTGGAAGTCGACCTCAGAAAAATAAAACCCGCAAGAAATCCCTCCAATGGCAGGAGAACCCGAAGTAACGCATGGCAGACGATCTCCACTACAAGACGATCACCGAAATCTCAGCGCTGATACGTGACAAAGAGCTGTCCCCGGTTGAGGTGACGGAGGCTCAGTTGGCCAGAATCGAATCTCTCGATGGGAGGCTGCGCTCGTACGCCACGGTAATGGCCGAGCAGGCGATGGCACAGGCCAGAGTTGCGGAATCCGAGATAACTGACGGGGACTGGAAAGGCCCGCTGCACGGCGTGCCGGTTGCGGTAAAGGACCTGTGCTTCACGAAGGGCGTCGCCACGATGGGTGGCTCGGCCGTATTCGCCGATCAAGTCCCCGACTACGACGCGACCGTGGTGACCCGGCCCGCCGAGGCAGGCGCCGTCCTACTAGGCAAGCTCAACATGCCGGAAGGGG
>JADFHP010000185.1 GCA_022567135.1 Chloroflexota bacterium | reverse complement strand
AAGAGGCGGAGGGCCCGCGCGGCGCCATCATCAAGACGCCCAACAAGATCGTCGATGGCTATTTCATCCCATCCGACGAACCCGGTCTGGGCATCGAGTTCGACGAAGAAGCAGCGGCGAAGTATCCGTTTGAGCAGTGGCCGTCCAACGTTCCAATTAGAGACGACGGCTCGGTAGCGCTGAGGTAGATTCCAGGAGTAAGCGAAGCATGGCAGGCAGGCTGGATGGCAAAGTAGCACTCATCACCGGCGGTGCGAGTGGCATGGGGGAGGCCCAGGCGCGGCTCTTTGCACACGAGGGCGCCGCCATCGTCATCGCAGACATGCAGGAGGAGAAAGGCCGTACCGTGGCACGCGAGATCGAAGACGCAGGCGGCCAGGCCGCCTACATCAATCTTGATGTCCGGAAATACGAGCAGTGGGAAGCCGCCGTTGCGTTCGCCGAGGAGACGTTCGGGGGCCTGAGCATCCTGTGCAACGTTGCCGGAACCAATGTCCGGGTCGGCTTCGAAGAACTGACCATCGAGCAGTACGAGAACATCATGGACGTGAACCTTCACGGTGCTTACAGGGGCTGCAGAGCCGCAGGGCCTGCGCTGGGCCGCGCGGGCGGCGGAGCAATCCTGAACATCGGCTCCCTGGCGTCCACGAAACACGGCGGCTCATCCGGCTATACGATCAGCAAGACGGGCATCATCGCTCTGACGAAAAATGTAGCGCTCGGCTACGCCAATCAGCGAACACGGTGCAACGTGATCAGCCCGGGCCACGTCGATACGCCGTTTATCCGCGCCGACGAGGCGCACTCCCGCAACGACTGGTCGACGTCGCTCGACAACCCCGAGAACTATGAGCGCAGACTCGCCGGCACGCCGCTTGGCCGGCTGCAGACGGGCGAGGACGTTGCAAAGGCGGCACTGTTCCTTTGCTCAGACGATGCAGACATGATCACCGGCGCGGTGCTGAACGTCGACGGCGGCGCGGCGCTGACGTAAGTCCCAATAACGCTCGCCGTTTCAGGCCCGGGCGTCGCTTGCTGCGTCAGCAGGTCGGGCAGTTCGCCACGCTCGGGTCGCGCAAGCCCTTCGAGAGCCTCAGGACGGCGTCCGGCCCTTACGTCTCTTCCGGGTACCAGCGTAGGACCGGCTTGCGGGCCGCAGTTGCCTCGTCCAGGCGGGTGTTGGCCGCGTTGTGCGGCGCGGAATGCAGCAACTCGGGGTCGGCCGCGGCCTCGACCGCTATCTGCTTCATTACCGCGATGAACCCGTCCAGCGTCTCCTTGCTCTCTGTCTCCGTCGGTTCGATCATCAGCGCCTCGGGCACGATTAGCGGAAAGTACATCGTGGGTGGATGGATGCCGTAATCGATCAGCCGCTTGGCGATGTCCAGCGCGCTCACACCGCTCTCGCTCTTCTGCCGCCGTGCGCTCAATACGGTCTCGTGCATGCAGTACCTGTCGTATGCAACGTCGAACGAGTCGCACAACTGCGACTGCAGATAGTTGGCGTTGATGATGGCGTTCCGTGATATCGCCCGGATGCCCTCCAGCCCCATGAGCCGGATATATGTGTATGCGCGAACTATGATCCCGAAGCTGCCCGCGAAGCCGTTGAGCCGGCCGATGGTTTTGGCCGGGGCGACAAGCGAGTATGCCTCGCCCTGCTTCGCCACGATCGGGTCCGGCAGGAAGTCCGCCAGTTCCTCCGTCACGAGCACCGGGCCGGAGCCTGGACCGCCGCCGCCGTGGGGCGTGGAGAAGGTCTTGTGCAGGTTCGAGTGGGCTATATCGAAGCCCAGATCGCCCAGCCTCGCCAGGCCCAGCAGGGCGTTCAGATTGGCGCCGTCGGCGTAGACGAGCCCGCCCGCATCGTGAACGATCTTCGTGACCTCGAGAATGTTCGGCTCGAACAGGCCCACGGTATTCGGAATCGTCAGCATGAAGACGCAAGTGCGGTCATCGGCCAGCTTTCGAAGGTCGTCGACGGACACGTTGCCGTGCTCGTCAGACGGCACCGTGACGACTTCTAACCCGGCCATAGCGGCCGAGGCCGGGTTGGTGCCGTGCGCGCTGTCCGGAATGAGCGCGGCGTTGCGTTTCTCGCCCTCGCCGCGCTCGGCGTGGAATGATCGTGCTATCAACAGGCCGGCAAACTCGCCCTGCGCACCCGCTAGCGGACCGATGCTGACCGCTGGCAGCCCGGTGATCTCCCCCAGCATCTCCTGGAGCTCATGGATGATATGAAGCGCGCCCTGGACCGTCTCGTCCGGCTGCAGCGGATGGATGTCTGCCAGGCCGGGCAGGCTGGCCATCTCATCGTTCAACTTGGGGTTGTACTTCATCGTGCAACTGCCAAGCGGGTAGTACTGCGTATCGACCGAAAAGTTGAGCTGGCTGAGGAGCGAGAAGTACCGAACCACCTCGCCTTCGGTTACCTCGGGCAGCGGCAGATCGTCTCGCAGCATCTCCGCCGGTGGCAGTTCGGTCAAGGGTACGTCGAGATCAGGCACGGCAATCGCGCGCCGGCCGGGCACGCTCCGCTCCATCAGCAGACGCCTGTCCAAGTCACCCGGGCCGCCCATAGCGGGCCTGAACGCGCTCGTCACGACGCGCCGCCGATCTCAGATAGGGCGGCTACCAGGCCGTCAATTTCTGGCCGGGTGTTCATCTCGGTGACGCAGAACATGATCCCGCCGGGGACTCGATCGCTCACGTCCAGGCCGCCGATGATCTTGCGGTCGAGCAGGGCCCGCAGTATCTCGTCTGCCGGTTTCGGACCGGTCACGACGAACTCGTGGAAGAAAGTCCCGCCAACGGGGGTTGCATAGCCCGGCAGCTTCGCGATCTGCGCGGCTGCGTAGTGGGCCTTGTGATAACAGAGTTCCGCCGTCTCGCGGAGCCCCCGCCTTCCCATGATGGCCATGTATGCCGCCACCATCAGGGCGATGAGCTGGGTGCTGGTGCAGATGTTCGACGTGGCGCGCTCGCGCCGTATGTGCTGCTCCCGAGTCTGCAGGGTCAGCACGTAGCCTGTCTTGCCGTTCGTGTCCGTGGTTTTGCCAACGATTCGCCCCGGCATCTGGCGCCTGTGGGCGTCCTTGCATGCGAATAGGCCGACGTACGGCCCGCCGAATCCCAGCGGCACACCCAGCGGCTGCCCTTCGGCAGTAACGATATCGATATCGCATTCGCCGGGAGACTTGAACATCGCGAGTGCCATCGGATTGGCCGATACGACGGCCAGTGCCCCGAT
>JADFHP010000082.1 GCA_022567135.1 Chloroflexota bacterium | reverse complement strand
CTACTTCTCATCAAGTACAAGGGATATGATTTTGCACCCCCGTTTCGGGAAATGACGATCCATCTCTATTTGGTTGGGGTTATGTGGCGTCATGGCGAGAGTCTTAACTTGGTAACAAATCCTCGTGAACACGCTTTGGCATCACTGCGCACAATGCTAGTCAGAGCTGGTATGAGCGATAAGAACGCCCAGAAACGAATTTTATTTTTAAACAATATGTCTCGAACAGAAAACGGTAGTGACACACTCGCTGTAACTGCAGGTTATCAAACCATGCAGGATGATGATAGCTTGGCCATGATTTTTGAGGAATATCGTGATGAGACGCGTGTTTCTGGCGCTCTCTGGCGGTTCTATAACCGTGGTAAAAGAATTATGTTTATCGGTGGGGGCGCCACAGCCTTTATTGCGATTTGGTTTGTTACGATTTTCATACCGTCGAGTAGCGGGATTGCTGTACTGGCAGCAGGACTATTTGCTGCTGCGCTGGTTGTCATACCAACATTTTTGGTTGGAGCTTTGGTATATCGGGTAAAGTTCAAAAAAACACCTGCTTCGACCCTACCTCGATTATGACTTTCGATGGCGACTTTGGCGTTGAGTTATCCGTTGTTTCCCCTTGACTAGTACTACTAGTACTAGTATTGGGCGGTCTGGCAATTTCTCGAATACTGAATTCTGGAATCACACTCTTGGCGAGATTTACGACAGGGGTGGATGCTGTGACTGGAAAAAGTATAATAATTACCTATACAAATACCCAAAGACATAGTCAATTTAGGGCAAATTATGAGTGCTGTGATTATAGATGGCAATGCTATTGCTAGTGCACTACGAGCCGAGTGGAAGGTTCGCGCGGAACGCCTGAAAGAACAAGGTATGCAACCAGGACTAGCTGTGGTCATTGTCGGGAATAATTTGGCTTCCAGTATTTATGTGCGCAACAAGGCGAAGGCCTGTAGTGAGACTGGTATTTATTCAGAAGTACACGAATTCCCTGAAAGTGTAAGCGAAAACGAAGTGCTGCGCCGTATTCAGGAGTTGAATGAAAATACCAGAATCCACGGCATCTTGGTGCAATTGCCATTGCCACGACATTTTGAAGACAAAAGGTTAATTGCAGCCATCGCAGTGGAAAAAGACGTGGATGGTTTCCATCTCAACAATGTTGGCGCGCTTGTCACTGGTAATGCGGTGTTTTCGCCTTGCACCCCTTATGGCGTGATGAGAATGTTGGAAAAAAGTGGCATTCAGGTTGAGGGGCAGCATGCGGTGGTGGTAGGACGCAGCAATATCGTTGGTAAACCAATGGCGCTAATGTGGTTGGAGAAGGGTGCGACTGTTACCATTTGCACATCGAAAACACGTGATCTAACAGGGTACACAAGGCGTGCCGACATTCTGGTGGTGGCTACCGGTAAACCGCGAATGATTACCGCTGACTTGGTTAAAGCCGGCGCAACGGTGATAGACGTTGGCATAAACCGCATGCCTAACGGCAAGCTTGCAGGCGATGTGGACTTTGACTCGGTTAAGGAGAAAGCAGGGTACATCACACCGGTACCGGGTGGAGTGGGACCAATGACAATTGCCATGTTGCTTTACAATACCATTGAGGCAGCAAGACGCGCCCAAGCCGAGGCTTTGCCACGGATTAACGTGGGCAATAACACGTAACAATTAACACGTAACAATTATAAGGTAGAAGCATGGAACCTACACCCGATATTGACCCACAGGAAACACAGGAATGGCTCGATGCGCTGGATTCCCTCCCGCGTTAGCACGTTTGCGAACGGGACGATCTACCCCTTTTCGACGCCGCTCGACTTACTCAGATTCAAGCCTCTGTCCTTCATAGACAGGGTCAAGCTTGGCCTGCTATCTCTGAGGCTTACGCGAATGAAGGACTGGCGCTCGCTTGAACACCTGACCGCGGCACAGTGGATTCAAACCGAGGGCACCGACGGCATCTACCGGCACATGTGGGATCCCTTGCTGCGAGGAAAGTTCGGCAAATATCACGATCGCGTCGGCATGCCGTGGCTGTGGGCGAAGTTCCAGACGAGGGTGACCTCGCGCAAAGGCATGTTCGGACGTGAAGTGTTGGGCTACCCGGAGAAAAGTTTCGATGAGGTGTTCGAGGCTCTTGTGGCGCATATCGAGTCGCACGGCGGCGCAGTACATCTCAATACGTATGTTGAGCGGATACTGGTCGAAGGCAACAGGGCCACCGGGCTACGTTTCCGGAGGGATGGCGGCGAGGTAATCGAGGAGTCGTTCGACGTGGTTCTGGCGACCACGCCGTCGTTCGAATTCGTCAAGTTGGTAGATTTGCCCGGCGAGTACAGAAAACGCGTCGCCGACATCCACTACATGGCCGCAGTAGTGCTGATTTTCGAGATGTCACATCCATTGACGGACACCTACTGGATGAACATCGCGGACGATGAAGTGCCGTTCCTGGGACTTATCGAGCAGACCAACCTGATGCCCGTCGAAAACTACGGCGGCAACTACGTGCTATACCTGACCAACTATCTTGATCGCGAGGATGAGATGTTCAAGATGTCGCAGGACGAGCTGGTCGCCCACTACCTGCCGCATCTGAAGAAGTTCAACCCCGACTTTGACGAGTCGTGGGTGAAGAAGATCCACTACAACGCCGTCAGCGCGGCGCAGCCGATCATCGAACCCGGCTACTCGCAGAGGATTCCAGCGCACCAGACGCCCATCGATCGGCTCTGGCTCGCGAACACGACCCAGATCTACCCGGAAGACCGCGGCACAAACTACAGCGTGCGCATGGGCCGTGACGTGGTCCGCATGATGATGGCCCAGATGTCTCCGGATCCGCCGTAGGCGAAGGGATCGGGTCGTTTCTGGCCGTCTCGAGCGCAACCGGCCCCCGATAGGGTTGTGCTAACTCAAACATTCGCTAGGGGCGGCGGCTCGCCCCGCCCGTCACGCGTGGTTGGCGGCTCATCGTGAATGGCGACGCATAGGCAGGTTTTGAACCTGCCCACACCGATCGGTGTGGGCGCCTTATACAAAAATGCTAGACTCCCACTTCTCTTTCACCGCGGGCGCCTGAATGCCCGCCGGCTATTCGTGAATTCATCTTATTGTCGGGGGTTCTCCAATGGGCAGTCTGGACGGTAGTGTCGTCATCGTCACCGGCGGCGGGTCGGGCATCGGGCAGGACACGGCGCTGAAGTTCGCTGCCGAGGGCGCGGAGGTAGTCATCTCCGGGCGGCGCCAGGGACCTCTCGATGACACGGTGAAAAAGATAGAAGCCGCCGGAGGGAAGGCCTCCGCCGTGTCGATGGACATGGAGGACGGGGCAGCCGTGAAGGCATTTGCGAACTCTGTGCTGGACAGATTCGGCAAGGTCGACGTCCTGGTCAACAACGCGGGCCACAGCAGCAGGGTTCGCAGCATCAATCTCGTGGGTCAGGAAGAGTGGGACAGCGTTCTCGCAGTCAACGTGACAGGAGTCTTCCAACTCTGCCAGGCGATCATTCCGTCGATGATCGAGCGCGGCGGCGGCACGGTCATCACGGTGTCGTCGATGGCGGCCATTCGGCCGGGTCTGCTCGGCGGAGCAGCCTACTCCGCGGCGAAGGCCGCGGTCACGAACCTGATGGGCGATATCAACGCCGAGTTCGGCAGCAAGGGCATTCGCGCCACGGCTGTTATGCCCGCCGAGGTAGACACGCCGATTCTCCTGAACCGTCCCCTGCCGCCCGGCGAGGAGGCGCGCTCGACGATGATGGGCTCGGAGGACCTCGCCGACGTGATCCTGATGTGCGCCAGGATGCCGATGCGGACCACAATCGAGTCGGTCGTGCTGTCGCCCACCATCAAGCGCGATACGAGCGCTGACCTGGCGGCGGCGCGCAAGGCCGGGACTTAGCCGCCCTCTAACCGCCGAAGTATTTCTTCATCGGCTCGAAGTAATGGTCCGACCAGCCGCTCTCGTAGCCGGCGGCCTGGTCGTCGGGTACGTCTGAGTGGGTGAGGGTTAGCCGGGTTTCTTCTTCCCCCACGGCCTCCAGTGTGATCTCCAGGCGTGAGTCCGGGTCCGAATCATCGAACTGGGCTGTGCGCCAGGACTGGACGATCAGAGCGCCGGGGATCAGCTCGATATTGCGGCCTGATATGTAGCCGTCCCACGCCGTGAATTCGGCGCCTTCGGCGGGCTCTCCCGTCGCCTCGCCGCCAGTCATCTTCGTGTGGCTATCGCCGTCCAGCCATGCGGCAAAGACGACCAGGGGCCGTGCAGGTATGACGTCGGATACCTCAAATCTGACTGTCAACTTTTTTCTCCAATTCGGTGATTCGCCCGGCAGCGCTTACCTGGGTCGCATGGCACGCTTTCTGATGTCGCCGATGTAGACCCCGCAGGCGCTGTTGAATCCGCCCCGGTGGTCTTCGTTGATCCGCGAAAACTCGGCTACCTCAATCGTCTCTACTTGCGTGATCCGCATTGGGTAGTTTTCCGGGGGGTGATATTCATGTTGCCGTGCCGCCTGCTCGGCCGGATTGACGGGCTGATTCTAGTCCGTGCGCGCCGGGTCGGCTCCATCTCCGCCGGAATCGTGTTTCGCAGGCCGGGCCTTTGCTAAGATTGTGACGAATTTTACGAAGTGCCCGTTTCGGGCCGCTTCATATCACAATTGGAGTCCAGGGCTTGGCCACGGCAGCGCCCGATTCGGGCGACGAGATTCGAGACCGAATCCGGAACGTCCTGCAGGGACAGAAGCAGGACACCGTTACCGTTCTCTCGTCATTGCTGAATGTACAGGATGAACTCCATTACCTCCCGGACGAAGCCATAGAAGAGACGGCCGCGTTCGTCAAGTCCACGATCAACGAAGTCTGGTCCGTCGCGTCTTTTTACACGAACTTCCGGTTCACGCCTCCCGGCGATCACACGCTCGAAGTCTGCTGGGGGCCGTCGTGCCACGTCATGGGCGCCCAGAAGATCTTAAAATCCGTCCAGGAAGAGCTGGGGATAAGTCGTGAGGGCGAGACCGAGGACGGGAAGGTCACGCTTGAGTACAACACCTGTCTCGGCGCCTGCGCCCAGGCGCCCGTCATTGCCGTCGACCACATCCACATGGGACGGATAACGCCCCAACACGCCACGTCGATAGCCAGAGAGCTGCAGTCCCGGTGAGGCGCATGAGGGTGAGCCCCGTGAGATATGCCCGGAGTGGGGCCGCATGGCAGTAGCGTTCGACGAGCTGCGCCAGCGAGCCGACGCGCGCTGGCAGGACCTGACCGCAGGCCCGAAGGCGTGGATACGAGTGGGCGGTGGCGTCTCCGGCGAGGCGGCCGGCTGCGATGCCGTGATCGAGGCGTTCGAGAAGGCGATCGCAGATACCGGCGCGGAAGCCTTCGTAACCCGCGTCGGCATGCTTGGGCTCTGTTATGCCGAGCCCCTGGTCGACATCGCGATGCCGGGCGGCCCACGCGTCTACTATGCGAACGTTGAGCCCGATCAGGTGGCGAAGATACTCGATTCGCATGTGGTCAGGGGCCAGCCGGATAAGAGCCTGGCGTTCGCGTGCAGCGCCAGGCCAGATGGCAATGGCATCGATGGCATCACGCCGTTGAAAGATCTCCCGGACATTGCCGCCCAGACGCGCATCGTCACTCGAAACTTCGGACGCATCGACCCGACCGACCTGCTCCAGTACATCGCGAATGGCGGATACGCGGGCCTGGACAAGGCGCTGGAGTCGATGTCTCCCGACCAGGTTCTCGAAGAGGTCAAGGATTCGGGCCTCCGGGGCAGGGGAGGGGCAGCATTCCCGACCGGGCTCAAGTGGAGTTTTCTCTCCGGCAGTTCCGCGCCCGTCAAATACATCCTCTGCAATGCCGAGGAGGGCGATCCCGGAGCGTTCAACGATAAGGCCATCCTGGAGTCCGACCCACACACGTTGCTCGAGGGCCTCATCCTCGCCGGTTATGCCACGGGTGCGACCAAGGGCTTCATCTTCATCCGGCAGGGCCACAATGAGCCCATCAACCTCTCTCGCAAGGCGGTGACCGACGCATACGAGGTCGGCCTGCTTGGCGAGCACATCCTCGGGTCCGAGTTCAGCTACGACGCCGAGGTGGTGCTGACCGGGGACTCGTACGTCGCTGGCGAGGAGACGGCCCTCATGGAGGCGATAGAGGGCAAGCGCGCCCAGCCCCGCTACCGTCCGCCATTCCCGGCGCAGGCGGGGCTGTGGCAGAAGCCGAGCAATATCAACAACGTGAAATCGCTCGCGTTCGTACCGCAGATCATCGCCCGCGGCAGCGAGTGGTTCAAGTCGATCGGCACCGAGAAGAGCACCGGCACTGCACTGGTTTGCCTGTCCGGCAACATACAGCGCCCCGGGCTCTACGAAGTACCGATGGGTCTGACCATTCGCCAGGTGCTGGAGGACGTCGGCGGCGGCGCGCCGAACGGCAAGACGATAAAGGTCATTCAGACGGGCGGCCCACTCGGCGGAGTGCTTGGCGAGGAGGCGTTCGACGTCGAAATCGACTTCGACGCGATGTCGGCGGCTGGAGCGATACTGGGCGCGGGCGGGATCATCGTCGGCGACGAGGACGTCAGCGTTGTCGATCTGACGCGTGCACTGATAGCGTTCAACCAGTTCGAGGCCTGCGGAAAGTGTTTCCCATGCCGCCTCGGCACGACGCACATGCTCGAGACGCTCGACCGCGTGTGCATGAACCGGGCG
Source organism: Chloroflexota bacterium (assembly GCA_022567135.1). Taxonomy (GTDB): domain Bacteria; phylum Chloroflexota; class Dehalococcoidia; order Lucifugimonadales; family Lucifugimonadaceae; genus UBA1151. The sequence continues at coordinate 5,472 of JADFHP010000082.1, read as the reverse complement.
AATGCGAACGATTTCGAGTTGATGGAGCGGATTGGCAACAGCATGAAGGTCGGTTCCCTCTGCGGGCACGGCCAGCTTGGATACAACCCCATTCTGTCGGCGGTGAAGTATTTCAAAGACGAGTTTGATGCCAGCATTCAGGATCACGCGGGCGCCGTCGGCCATTTTCCCGACGGGAGCATGATCACCCCGACCCGAACGAGGCCGTAGGCAGGCCGGATACTCGGAGAACCCGGCCTCACTAAGGCGCACAGGAGCCATTAATGGCAGAGCCCATCACCTTCACGATCGATGACCAGCTGATTACCGCGCAGCCTGATCAGACGATCATCCAGGCGGCCATGGATGCGGGCCTCTACATCCCGTACCTCTGTTACATGCCGAAGATGGAGCCGTACGGCGCCTGCCGTATGTGCGTCGTCGAGACCGAGATGAACGGCCGCACCATGGTCCAGGCATCCTGCACAACGCCCGTCGCCAACGACATGGTCGTCCGCACCAAGACGCAGGACATCGAATCCCTGCGCTACGACATCATGGACCTCCTCATGACGGAGCACCCGCACGGCTGCCTGACGTGCCACCGCATCGAGCTTTGCGGCCCGCAAGACATATGTCTTCGGCACGTCCGGGTAACGGACCGCTGCACGATATGCCCGAAGAACGAACGGTGCGAACTGAAGGACACGGTCCGGTCGATGGAACTCGATCTGACCAGCCCGATGGAGTACCACTTCCGGGACCTTCCAAGGCATGTCGACGACCCGTTTTACGATCGCGACTACAACCTCTGCATCGTGTGTGTGCGCTGCGTACGAGTTTGCGAGGAAGTCCGGTTCGATACCGCTCTCACTCTGACATCCCGCTCCGGCACCGCGCTCGTCGGGACATCGCACGGCACGTCGCTGCTGGAGTCAGGCTGCGAGTTCTGCGGAGCCTGCATTGACGTCTGTCCAACCGGCGCGCTCGTGGAGCGCGACTACAAGTGGGAGAAGGCGGAGACGAAGGTCAAGTCGATCTGCGCCAACTGCCCGGTCGGCTGCCAGGTCGTGATGGAGGTCAACAAGCGGAACAAGGCGATCAGGTTCATCGGAGACCTTGCGGGCGAGGCCAACAACGGCCAGTTGTGCTTCAAGGGCAAGTTCGCCAGCGACTATCCCAACAAGCCTGGCCGCTACCGCTACCCGATGATGAGGGTGGACGGAGAGCTTCAGCGCACGACGTGGGAACAGGCGTTCGAGGCCGCCGCGGAGGGGCTGAAAAAACGCTCTCCCGGCGAGGTCGCCGTCATAGGCTCGCCGCGCGGCACCAACGAGGACAACTACGTGGCCGGCAAGCTGGCCCGAGCAGTGCTGGGCACAAACAACATCGATAGCGCTCTGAACCTGCGCCCGGAGCTGACCGAAGGCCTATTGGAGACGATCGGCTACGCGGCGGCGACGAACTCTATCTGGGAGCTGGAGAGGGCGCGATGCGTACTGGTGCTTTCCGGCAACCCGACTGAAGAACAGAACGTGCTGGCGGTACCGGTGAAGAAGGCCGCCCGCGGTGGAGCGAAAATCGTCGTCATCGATGCCCGAGAGACTGAGTTGACCCGCTACGCCGATCACTGGCTCCGCCCGCAGCCGGGTACCGAAGTAACGCTGATTGGCGGGCTGATACGCGTCGTCGTGGACGAGGCGCTGGAAGACAAAGAATTCGTCAACGAGCGCTGCGACGGGTTGCAGGAACTGAAGCAGGAGCTGTGGGACTTCGACCTCGTACGTGTCTCGGCGATCACCGGCGTGCCTGAGGATCAGATTCGTCTCGCGGCGCGTGCGTATGGCGCCAGCAACCCGGCCGCCATTCTTTACGGATTCGACTCGGTTCCGCTCACCGAGCGCGTCGATCTGACGAAGGCCGTCGCCAACCTGGCGTTGCTGACAGGGAACATAGGCCGGGACGGCGGAGGAATATTCCCGCTGTTCACCGGGGCGAACACGCAGGGCGCCAACGACGTCGGCTGCAACCCGAGGTTCCTACCCGGCTATGTCAGCGTTGAGGATTCGGCCGGCAGGGCCGTTATCGAACGCGCGTGGTCCGCGAAGATCCCATCGTCGCCCGGCAAGAGCAGCGCAGAGATATTCGAGGCCATGGCGAACGGCGAGATAAAGGCAGCCGTCCTGATGGCCGACGGACTGGCGCCGGATCAGCACGGACTCGGAGATCTTCCAGCCGCGCTGGAGAAACTAGAGTTCCTGGTCGTCATGGACGTATTTCCCAACGAGCTTTCGCACCACGCCGATGTGATCTTCCCGGCCGCCTCGTTCGCGGAGGTATCCGGGACGTTCACGAACCTCGAGCGACGCGTGCAACTGCTGGCGCAGGGCATGGAGCTTCGCTACGAGGAGCGGCCCGGCTGGGCCGCGCTCGCGGGCCTCGCAAAGGCGCTCGGCGGGTCCGGATTCGACTACGAGTCGGCAAGCGACGTGTTTGCGGAGATCGCAAGCGTGGCGGAGGCGTATGGCGGACTCTCGCATGAACGGCTCGCCGAGGGCGGCGTCCAGTGGCCGTGTCCGTCTGCAGACAGTCCGGGAACCGGCACGCTGCACGCAACTGCGGACGAGCGGTTCAGGCCGCGATTCACGCCGATGTCGATTCGCGAGTCGCTTGGCGTTCACGTCGAAGACTATCCGTTCACGCTGGCGCACGGCCGGGTATTGCACGAGCCGAACCGGGTCGTGGACGTGGAGTCGCGGGACGGCCTGAACTACATAGTCCGTGACGAGTACGTCCAGCTTCACGCAGACGACGCCGCAGACCTCGGCATCGCCGAGGGCGACATGGTGGAGATCAGGGCTGAGCCGCTCCCCGGCGGGGAGACCCCGGTGTTCACGGGTTTCGTCAGGTTTACATCACCGCACCAGGGCCTCGTCTGCATCACGACGCTATTTGGCGAGCTTGCGTCGGCGTTACAGGCCACCGAAGAGCCGGACGGAGCGCCGGGCGTGCCGGGACTACCTCTCCGCAACGTGGTTGTGAGTAAAATTGCGGTGCCTGTGGCCGCGGGTGCGGCAACTGCGGGGTCATAGCTTCCCTCTCTCCCGGTGCGAGAGGGTGGGGGTGAGGGATAAACTCACCTCTCACGCCCACGTCTGAATACGAATTCCGAGACAGTTACTCAGCCAGAAACCGGCCGTCTTCATAACAGGAGAAACAAAGTGGCAAACAGTCGAGAACGCGTGCTCGTCGTAATCCAGCTCTCAGGCGGCAACGACTACCTGAACTGCATCGTGCCCTATGGCGACCCGCATTATCGCGACTACCGGAAAAACATCCGCATCGAGGAAAACGAGGTCATACCCCTCGACAACGGCCTCGGCCTCAACCCCGGCATGGGCCTCTTCAAAGAGATCTACGACGAGGGCAAAATCGCCATCATCCACGGCATCGGCTACCCCACCCCCGTCCGCTCCCACTTCCGCTCGATGGACATCTGGCACACAGCCGTGCCCAACGAAGTCGGCAACGAGGGCTGGCTCGGCCAGGCCACAAAGATGCTCGACCCCAATGGCGATAACCCCATCACCGCAGTCAATTTCGGCCACGGCCTCCCCCGCGCCCTCGCATCCCCCGGAGTACCCGTCGCCAGCGTAGGGAATCTCGAGGACTACGGCCTCCTCACTGGTGTCTCAGGCGAAGAACAACGCACGCGCGCACTCGACGCTTTCAGCCGCATCTACACACCCACAATTGGCTCAAGCTTCGTCATGGACTACCTCGGCAAAACCGGCCTCGACGCCCTCAGGGGCGCTGACATCTTGAAAGAAGCGCCTGCTTCCTATTCTTCATCGGTCGAATACCCTGACAACGCCATCGCAGAATCCCTCAAAGGCGTCGCACAGGTCCACTTCGCCAACCTCGGCACCCGGGTCTTCTACACACTCCACGGCGGCTTCGACACCCACACCAATGAAGTAGCCCTGCAGGAAGGCCTCTGGCGACAGCTCTCAGGCGCGCTACGAGCCTTCTACGACGACCTCGCAGAACACGACCGGGGCGAAGAAGTAGCCATACTCGTCTTCTCAGAGTTCGGCCGCCGCGTCAAAGACAACGGCACCGGCACAGACCACGGCTCAGGCGGCGTGGCATTCGTAATCGGCCACAAAGTCAACGGCGGCCACTACTCCGAATATCCATCCCTCGACCCGTCCGCGCTGGTAGAAGGCGACCTCGCCTACAACTTTGACTTCCGGGGCCTCTACACAGACCTCCTGGAAGACTGGCTCGGCATAGAAGCCGCCCCCATAGTCGGCGGCAACTTCGAAAAAATCTCCCCCTTCGCCGCCTGACCCAGCCCCACATTGACACCTTATGAGCGTAAGACCACACGGATAAATATTTGCTGAACAGGGGCACTCCGCCATGCCGCGACGAAACATCCTCGACCGCCTCCGCGCAGGCGATGTGCTTGTTCATGACGGCGCCACCGGCACAGAACTAGAGGCCCGCGGCATCGCCTGTGCTCCACCCGCCTGGTCAGCCGCCGCGAATCTCGAAGCCCCGAGTGCCCTACGCACCATCCAGGACGATTACCTCCGGGCCGGCGCAGACATCATCACCGCCAACAATTACTGCACCGGCCCCAGCGCCCTCAACCAGATCAGGGAAGCCGCACGCTGGAGGGAATACTCCCAGGCAGGCCTGGATATTGCCCTCTCGGCCCGCGATGCCATCAACCCCAACGCATATGTCGCCGGCGGCATATCCACATACCCGGTACCCGGAAGCATCTTCGGACAGGAGTACACAGACCGAACACGCCTCCTCGCAGACGGTGGCGCGGACTTCATCCTCGCCGAATACCTGCCAACAGTGAGTGACTGCGTGGCCGCGGCAGAAGCCTGCGCCGATATCGACCTGCCCCTCTTTATCGGCGTGGGACGTCTGAACCGGGACGGCAACCTCGACGATGGAACGCCCCCGGAGACACTCGTCTCCGCCCTCCAGGGTTACCGGGTCGACGGCCTGCTCGCCATGTGCACGTTTCCCCCGGCGGTCTCCAAATGGCTACCCCGCCTGAGAGACTCCTTCCCCGGATTTATCGGCGCCTATGCCCACGGCGGCTGGAAAGAACCAGACAACACCCGCTGGGCCGAAGAACCGAATTTCGATCCAGGGAATCCCTCCTACACGCCCGAAAGTTACGCCGACTACGCCCATACATGGAAAGAGATGGGCGCCCAGATCATCGGTGGTTGCTGCGGCACAAGGCCATCGCACATCGCGGCATTGCCAGCTGCAGTGCGATAGACCGCCACGAACCGCCCCACACCCACCGCGGGTAGGGGCGCCCGCTTGAGGCGGATAAAACCTGCCCGCCTTATCCGCGCACCCACCGCCCCGCGAAATATCATCCTTGGGCGCCCCGCGACCCGAGGATCTCAGCACACGCAGGCATTTCGCGTCCGATATGGTCACAGACGGCCCAAT
>JADFHP010000081.1 GCA_022567135.1 Chloroflexota bacterium | reverse complement strand
CCAGGCCTGCCAGGATCAACGTCGCCCGCACCCGGAGATTGACCTCAGCTGCGCTCCAGAAGCCGTCCCAAGAGCCCCCTCTCCCGCCGGGAGAGGGTTGGGGTGAGGGAGAAGTCGCAAATCGTGGCAACGCGTCCGATCAGGGTTTCAGGAAAGCTTTTAGCGTTCTCGTCCCGTCAGCTTGTCGAGATCGTTCGGATCCACCAGGTACTCGTCGACTACGTCGTGGATCAGCTCGATGCCCAGCCCCGGCTGGTCGTTCGGATAGATGGACCCGTCGCGGATGTCGAACATCGGCGTAATGATCTTCTCGAACATCGGGAACCACGTCGACACGCACTCCTCGCGGTACACGTTCGGCGTGTTCATACAGACCTGGAAGCCGGCTGCGATGTTGACCGGACCAAGCGCGTCGTGCGGGCTGATCCGAATGAAGTACGGCTCCGCGAGCGCGGCGATCCGTCGCTGCTCGCTGATGCCGCCGCACCACGCCACGTCGGGCATTATGTAATCGACCAACCGCTGCTGCAGTAGCGGGATGTAATCCCAACGCGTGAAGTGCCGCTCGCCGACGCACAGCGGAACGTTGGTGTTCTCGCGTATCTGGCGCAGCGCCTCGTGGTTTTCGACGTGCGTCGGCTCCTCGAGCCAGATCAGGTCCACGTGCTCGAGGGCGTTTGCCGCCGCGATCGCGCTCGCCACATCGAACCGCGCGTGCGCGTCGACCATCAGCTCGTAGTCGGGTCCGAGCGCCTCCCGCAGAGCTTCCATCCGCTCGACTCCCTCGGCAATCGCCCGGGCGTTCAGGCGCTCGACCGAGTCGGCGCCCCGGAAGCCCTTCCCGGCGCTCCGCTGCCGCGAGAACGGGTCCGTCTTGGTCGCCTCGAAGCCCTGGTTCTTGATCTCCACCGCCGAGGCCACCATCTCCTCGAGCGTGCCTCCACCCGGGTGCGTGTAGAGCGGCACGTGGTCCCGCACCGGCCCGCCGAGCAACTGGTATATCGGCACGCCGAGCACCTTGCCCTTGATGTCCCACAGCGCGATGTCGATGGCGCTGATCAGGTGCGATATGTAGCCCCGCGGATTCAGATCGCTGTACGCGTGGAAGATCGTCTGCCAGATCTCCTCGATGTTCGCCGGATCCTCGCCGACCACGAGTGGCTTAATCGACTCGATCCCGCGCACCAGGTGCGGGTTCGAGAAGTAGTCAGTGCACTCGCCGAGGCCGGTGATGCCCTCGTCGGTCTCGACGATGACGAAGACCCAGTTCTTCCAGGGATTGCCGACAACGACTGCGCGAACGTCTGTGATTTTCATGGCCGCAAGGGTAGCCGGGACGGGGTGGCGCGTCGAGATGTGGCGGGGTGATGGGTACACGGCTCGCGTCCCCCGTGCGATCCGCTAAGACAGACCACCCGGCAGGCCGTGGCAACCGCGTGCGTGCAGGCCGCTACCAGATTCGAGCCCTTTGGTGCGCGTAAATTCAGGAACCCGTACCAAACGGGCAATGCCCGCGCTACACGGGCCCGTGTACGGTGAATCGCATGACATCAAAGGATCCCTCTTCCGTTACCGAGCATCCCTCCATCGTCGAACCGGAGAACGCAGACGCCGTCATCCAGGCCCTCGGAGATCTGGCCCGGGCGCAGGAGCGGGAGATGCCGGAACATGTACTGGATCAGCTGCGTGCGCAGGTGATCGAAGCCGCCGGAGTTGACGGAGATCAGCTGGCGAAAGCCGCTTGAAAGCCGGCGCCAGCCGAGGCCGGCGGCACTGGTAAAAACCGCATCTTCAGGGATGCGGTTTTTCGCGCCCCCCGCAATGCCGCTAAGATAGCCGCCACGTTTCGAGCATCGGATGGGGCGTCCTTCTCTGCGCCCTGTTTGGAGGCGGCCGATGAGCAAGTCCCCCTCGTATGAGGCCCTGAGCCCCACCCTGTTTCTCGACCGCAGCGCAGGCGTCTACCCAGACAAGGCGGCGGTGGTCTACGGCGACAAAACCTACACGTACTCCGAGTTCAACGAGCGCGTTCGCAGGTTGGCCGCGGCGCTGAAACAGGCGGGAGTCGGGCGGGGCGACAGGGTGGCATTTCTTGTGCCCAACATTCCGGCGATGCTGGAAGGCCACTACGGTCCGATGCGGCTGGGTGCGGTGCTGGTGGCCATCAACATCCGCCTCTCGGCGCGCGAGATCGGATACATCCTCAACCACTCCGGCTCGAAGGTCCTTGTGTTCGATTCCGAATACGCGCCGACCATCACGAAACTCAAAGACGAGGTTCCCGCAATCTCCACGTTCATTCAGGTCGTCGACACCGAGCCGAAGTCGGACGACGTTCCCGGCCCGGATTACGAGGAGTTTCTGGCAGCCGCCCCGGATGGCGACCCGCGCGTGGACCTCGAATCCGAGCTCGACACGATCGCTATCGACTACACCTCCGGCACCACGGGCATGCCGAAAGGCGTTGAGTACCACGCCCGCGGCGCGTATCTTTCGGCACTTGGCGAGGCGCTCGAGACCGGGATGAACTGGCGCACCGTCTACCTCTGGACACTGCCCATGTTCCACTGCAACGGCTGGTGCTTCACGTGGGCCGTTACCGCGATGGGCGGCACACATGTCTGTCTGCGACGCGTCGACGCAGGGGACGTATACGACTCGATCAAGAACGACGGCGTGAGCCATATGTGCGCCGCGCCAACGGTACTCACCGCCCTCTACTCGTCGCCTCTGGCAGGCGAAGGGAAGCTCTCCGGGGTTCGCATCGTGACCGCAGGCGCGCCTCCCGCACCGCAGGTGATCCGAACTATCGAAGCGATGGGCGCGGTAGTGGAGCACATGTACGGCCTCACTGAGACCTACGGCCCGATGACGATTGCCGCGGGACAGCCCGAGTGGGACGAAATGAGTGTCGAGGAGAGGGCGCAAATGAAGTCCCGGCAGGGTGTGCCGTTCATCACCGGCGAGCCCGGCCTGAGGGTCGTAGACGAAAAGATGAACGACGTTCCGCGCGATGGGGAGACGATGGGCGAGGTGGTGATGCGCGGCAACATGGTGATGTCGGGCTACTACAACGACCCCGAGGCGACCGCGAAGGCATTCGCCGGCGGCTGGTTCCACTCCGGCGACCTGGCCGTACGCCATCCCGACGGCTATATCGATCTGCGCGACCGGGCGAAGGACGTGATCATTTCCGGTGGGGAGAACATCTCCAGCCAGGAGGTTGAGAAGGTCATCATGGAGCACCCCGCCGTTATGGAGGTGTGCATCGTCGGCGTGCCGGACGAGAAGTGGGGCGAGGTGCCAAAGGCGTTCGTCGTCAGGAACGACGGGGCCGAGGTGACGGGGGAAGAGATCATCGCCTTCACGCGCGACCGAATCGCCCATTTCAAGGCGCCAAAGCATGTCGAGTTCGGCGAGCTGCCGAAAACGGCGACAGGCAAGATCCAGAAGTACATCCTGCGGGAGAAGGAGTGGGCGGGCCATGAGCGCCGAATCAACTGACGAAGCGCCGGTCCTCTACGAAATAGACGACGGCATCGGCATCCTGACGCTGAACAACCCCGCCAGGATGAACGCCATCTCGATCCCCGTGCTGACGGCTCTCAAAAGCCGGCTCAATGAAATCTCATCGGACCCCGAAGTCCGGGTGGTGATCCTGCGCGCGAACGGTACTGTCTTCAGCTCCGGCCACGACCTGCGCGAGCTTCTGCAGGGCAGCGAATCGGAGAACGCAGTCCTGTTTCACATGTGCACCGAGATGATGGAAGCGATACGCCTTCTGCCGCAGCCGGTCATCGCGCAGGTCCAGGGCCTGGCGACCGCCGCCGGCTGCCAGCTCGTCGCGTCCTGCGATCTCGCCGTCGCCGCGGAATCGGCGCGCTTCGCAACGCCGGGAGTGCGCACCGGGCTGTTCTGTACGACGCCCGGTGTGGCGCTGGCACGCGCAGTGCCGCCGAAGAAGGCGATGGAAATGCTGCTAACCGGCATTCCGATAACCGCTCAGGAGGCGCTCCATTTCGGCCTCGTCAGCCGCGTCGTCCCCGATGACGCCCTCGGAGAACAGACAATGAAACTTGCCCGCCACATCGCGCAGGCAAGCTCGTACACGCTGGCCGCGGGCAAGCGCGGCTTCTACCGGCAGATCGGCCGGGACTATCCGGAAGCCTACGCCGCCGCCGAGCAGGTGATGACGGAGAACATGCAGGCCCACGACGCCCGCGAGGGCATCGACGCGTTCCTGACCAAGCGCGAGCCGGAGTGGAAAGACGCCTAGCGCGCCAGCGCCTCCAGGCCAAAGGTTCGATACACTCGACCATCCCAACATCCCCCACGGAGCGCAATGCCATGCCCGAAGATATCAACCGCCGCTGGACTCTGGCCGCACGGCCGGTCGGCTTTCCGAAGCCGTCGGATTTCCGGCTCGATGAGCAGCCCATTCCCGAACCCGGCCACGGCCAGGTTCTGGTCGCCACGAAATGGATGTCGCTGGACCCGTACATGCGCGGGCGGATGAACGAAGCAACCGCGGCCTCGTACACCCCCGGCGTCGAGATCGGCCAGCCGATGCAGGGCACGGTGGTGGGCGAGGTGCTGCAGAGCAACTACGATGGGCTCGCCGTCGGGGACATGGTTGAGGCGGGCCTTGGCTGGCAGGAATACGGCGTCATAGACGGCGCGACTGTCCGCAAGATCGACCCTGAAGCAGCGCCGATTTCAACAGCGCTCGGCGTGTTGGGAATGCCCGGCCTGACAGCCTATTTCGGCCTGTTCGAGGTAGGCCGGCCGGTCGCGGGCGATACCGTGGTCGTATCGGCCGCATCTGGGGCCGTCGGCGCCGTGGTGGGCCAGCTCGCGAAGAACGCTGGTTGCCGAGTGATCGGCATCGCGGGCACGCAGGAGAAGGTCGATTACGTCGTCGATGAGCTGGGGTTCGACGCCGGTATCAATTACAAGACGGAAGACGTCTCAGGGCGGCTGACGGAGCTATGTCCTGATGGCGTGAACGTCTACTGGGACAATGTGGGCGGCGAGATAAGCGACGCGGTGATAGAGCAGATCGCCGTAAAGGGCCGCGCCGTGGTCTGCGGCCTGATCTCGCAGTACAACGCCGACCCGCCTCCGCAGGCGCCGCGCATCGCGGCAAGAATGCTGCTGACCCGGCAGGCCCGTATGGAGGGATTTCTGGTTTTCCAGTTCGCCCACCGCTACGACGAGGGGCGCGTTCGGCTCGCCCGCTGGGTCAGCGACGGCTCGCTGAAGTACCGGGAGAACGTTGTCGAAGGCTTCGAAAACGCCCCCGCAGCGTTCATCGGCCTCCAGAGCGGCGCAAACTTCGGCAAGTTGCTGGTGAAGGTCGGGTAATTCCACCGCGGGCTTGGGGGGTTACCGCCCGCGAAAGTCGGACATCCTGAGGCTCTCGAAGGGCGGCTGACCCGCCGCCCTTCCTACGTCGCGCTGCGGTCCACGTACACCGTCTTCGTCTCCGTGAAGAACTCGATCGCCGCCTTGCCCTGCTCGCGTGAGCCGGATGAGGAGTCCTTCATGCCGCCGAACGGCACCTGCGGCTCGACGCCGGCCGTCTCGCCGTTGATCTTCACGATGCCTGCCTCGATCTGGTTGGCGAAGTCGAGCGCGGCGTTCAGGTTGCTGGTGAAGATCGCGGCGCTCAGACCGTAGACGACGTTGTTGGCGATGTAAGTCGCCTCTTCCACAGATTCGGCAGGGACGATGGCCAGCACGGGGCCGAAGATCTCCTCGCAGGCGATAAATGCGTCCGGCTTGACGTTGTCCATCACTGTCGGCTGCACGAAGTGGCCGTTGTCGTAGCCGTTTCCGGTCGGAATGCCACCGCCAGTGAGAAGGTTTCCACCTTCTTCCTCAGCGCGCTTGACGGAGTCGACGATGTTCTGCCGTGACGAGGCGTCGATCAGGGGCACCACGACGTTGGCGGCGTCTGCGCCGGGACCAATCGACAGGGCCTTCGTCTTCTCGACTACGAGATCGGTGAAATCCTTGAGAGCGTCGCCCACAACGATGGCCCTGGAAGTGGCGGTGCATTTCTGGCCGGAGTACTTCATCGCTCCGGAGACCGTTATCTCGGCGGCCTGTTCCATGTTGGCGTCTTCGAGGACGACCACGGGATTCTTGCCGCCCATCTCGAGCTGAAATCGGGTGTTGCGCCGCGCCGCCTCGACCGCGATGCCGCGTCCGACCGGCGTCGAGCCGGTGAACGAGATCGCCCGAGTGCGGACGTTGGTGACCAGTTCGTTGCCCACTTTGCCGCCCGCTCCGGTGACCAGGTTGAAGACGCCTGCGGGGAGGTCTACCGCCTCCCACATCTTCGCGATCAGGGTGCCGACGTGCGGCGTCGCGGACGCCGGCTTGAGGGCGATGGTGTTGCCGTATACGAGCGCAGGCGACATCTTCCAGAGAGGTATGGCCAGCGGGAAGTTCCACGGCGTGATCAGTGCCACGGCGCCCAGCGGCACGCGCTGGGTGTAGAGCAGGATCTGCGGGTTAATCGATGGAACTACGGAGCCGACCGGGTTCATGCCCTCGGCGCCGTAGTACTGGAGGATCGCGACGGCGCGGCCTACCTCGCCGCGCGATTCGAGGATCGCCTTGCCGCACTCACGCGTGATCGCCTGCGCGTACTCTTCTGCGTTTGCTTCGAGCCAGGTTGCGGCCTTAGTGAGATAGCCGCCGCGTACCACGGCAGACATGCGGCCCCAGCTTCGGAATGCCTCGTCGGCCGCCGAAATGGCGGAGGCGGCATCGGGCGGCCCGGAAGCCGCGAACTCGCCGATGAGGTCGTTCGTGTCGGCCGGGTTGACGCTGGCCATGTACTCCTCGGTGCCAGGGTCGACCCATACGCCGCCGATGTAGTTCTGATGTCTGTCTGCCATCTCGATATGCCTCTCTGTAGTTGCGCGCGCCGTGATTCGGTTCCCCGGGGTCTGTGCAACGTGTGGGCCGCTATGCTGGCACCGGTATTCCGACGTGTCAAATACGAGGCGGCACAACTGCTCGCAGCGCGCCGATCGTTCTCGCGCTAGACTTGCGCTCCCGCGCCCCGGACAAACTGCCCGAGGGGTGGCGTCGACCGATGAAATCAGTCAGAAGGGGAGTAACAAACTAGATGTCAATGGACGGTTTCAGGCTTGATGGCAAGGTAGCGCTGGTCACGGGCGCCGCACAGGGGATCGGACGCGCGATCTCACTTGCGCTGGCGAGCGCGGGGGCGTCGGTGGTCGTCAGCGACCTCGCAGCTAAATCGTCTGCGGTCGATGCCGTCTGCAGCGAAATAGGGGCGGCCGGTGGCACGGCGTCGGCATGCGAGCTGGACGTGACCGCGACATCGCGATTAGCCGCCGTGTTCGACGGTGTGGTGGCCGCCAACGGCCAACTGGACATACTCGTGAACAATGCGGGGATTCTTGTTCGCAAGCCGACGCTCGAGATAACCGAGGACGACTGGGACAGGGTTTTCGACGTCAACCTCCGAGGCCTCTTCTTCTGTGCGCAGGCGGCGGCGAAGCACATGGTTTCACGCGGCGAAGGACGGATCATCAATATCGCTTCACAGCGCGCACTGTCGGCATCGGTGGGCAACGCGCCGTATATTGCCAGCAAGGCCGCCGTGGCGGGACTCACCCGTGCGCTTGCGCTCGATTGGGTCGCCTCCGGGATCACGGTAAATGCGATCGGGCCCGGGCCGGTGGATACCCCTCTGTTAGCCGACGCGTCACCGGAGCTGGAGCGGGACATTGAGCTTCGATCACCGGTCGGCAGGCGGCTCCAGCCGGAAGAGATCGCCAGCGCCGTCGTATATCTCGCTAGCCCCGCGGCCGCCGCCGTCAACGGCCATCTGCTGCTGGTGGACGCCGGTTGGACGGCGGCGTGATCCGTCTACTCGATCAGGCGAACAGCAGTTCAAATTTAGGTATGTAACTTTGGGTGTGTAACACGGGGGACAGAACATGGCTCTGGCAACTCACGGTCGATACGACTACAGCGCGATCGTCGACCGGCAGGACTACAGCTGGCCCGAGGGCAAGCGCCTGGCGATATACGTTGCCGTCAACGTGGAGCATTTCGAGTTCGGGAACCTTCTCGGTCACACGGCGGCGGGTGATGCTCCCTGGCCTGACCATCGCAACTTTGCCTGGCGGGACTACGGCAATCGAGTCGGCATGTGGCGAATTCTGAAGATGCTGGACGAGCTGGGGCTGCCGGCGGTCCACAACCTGAATAGCTCGATCTACGACTACTGTCCCGAGGTCGTGGACGCAATTCGCGCCCGTGGAGACGAGATAGTAGCGCACGGCAGGACGAATTCTGAGCGCCAGGGGACGCTTTCAGAAAACGACGAAAAGCGCTTGATCGATGAAGTCACCGAAACGATCGCTCGCAATGAGGGTAGCCCGGCAAAGGGGTGGATGGCGCCCTGGATGTCGGCGAGCCTCGTCACGCCCGATCTGCTGCAGGAGGCCGGTTACGAATACTCGTTGGACTGGCCATGCGATGACCAGCCGATCTGGCTGACCACGCGAAACGGAAGAATTCTCTCGGTTCCATATCCGGTGGAGATCAACGATGTGCCGCAGATGCTGGCGCGGCGGCACACTCCCGAAGAGTTTGCGCAGATGATCATCGACCAGTTCGAGGAAATGTTGGAGCAATCGGTAGATCAGGCGCTCGTGATGCCCATCAGCCTCCACACCATGGTCGCCGGCCAGCCCTACCGGCTGCGACAGGTGAGGCGGGCGCTTCGTCACATCGTAGAGCATGCCGGGCGCGACCGGATCTGGTTTACGCGAGCCGGCGAGATTGCTTCGTACTGCGCATCGCTACCGGCCGGCGTCGTTCCGGGAAGTTGATGCTGGGCTAGCTTGCGACGGTTGCTGCCGCGATTCTGTGGAGCGACAAAGTTAATACGCGAGTGATGGCATCGAGGATGCTGGCTGATAAGAGATGGTGCGTGTCCCGCCGGCGTCCGGTGTTCTCTAATCGGCTCTGTTCATCTGTTTAGATGCGGCCGCGATCCTGGCCTGCAGAGTGGAGGCGGATTCACGCGTTTCCGACCGACGGCCTCCGTTCAACACGGGAAAAAGAGGCAATAGGAGGAATGGGCCGCGTGCCACGCCAACACGCTGGTGGCCGCATTCTCCCGACTACAGTCGGCCGTGCAACACCAGGGCCCACGCGAGGGAGCCGAACGCGACCGTCGAGGCCACAACCCTGATGAGGTTCCAACCGGCCCACTTCGCTTCGTTGAACCGCCCACGCACGGCGCCGAGATCGGCGATCTCGCCTGGATCACCGGCCGCCTTGATCTCGTCGTTGAGCGGTACGTTGATAGCGATGGTGATGATGAGAACCGCGAGCTGCAGGGCAAACGCGCCGCCGATCCATGGCAACGCCGATCGCTCGCCCACGCCGAGGTGGAACGCTCCCGCCAGAGCGGTGAAGACCAGCGCACCCACGAAAAAGATCAACAAAAAAGGGCCGACGATCGCTGTGTCGATCTGTTGGAAAGCACCGACGAATGTGCGATCGTCGGTCCTGCGCAGCCCAGGCATGATAGCGAAAGCGTAGAGTTGGTAAACTCCCGCCCCTATCCCCATTGTCATTGTGGCCGCCAGTAGCGCGGCCGGCCGCAATAGCTCCATTATTGTAGTGTCCATGTTCATTTTCCTCCGGGTATATCCCAGGGTGCCAGGTGTTCTCCGGCTACAGAGTTATAGGTGGTCATCGGCTCACTGGGGGGTTGCGCCGACTCGTTGATTCCACGCTCCGGATGCGGCGCCACCCCCGGCGGCGGTGCGGCCTGTCTTGCCGGTACTGCCAAGAACCAACGTCGCTTTCGTTGCCGTGTTGTCGTCCCTCTGGCGGACCCCGTACTTACCACGGGGCCCGCTTCCACCGACAGAGTTTTACGAACTCATTTACTAATCAATGCGCACGGGCACTGGAACAGGTATCACCTCGCCTATGGGAACCTCTATCACCGGTCCACCAACCCCTGGCCTGGGGCTGTAGACGCCCAGGTCACGGGCGGGCATAAATCGAAGGACTATTGCAGCTCCGGCTATGATGATACCGGCTGCGACAGCCATGGCAATGCTCATGCCATCTACGAAGGCGGAATCGGCTGCCACCTGTAAACTCTCAGCTGCGGAGCCCTCTAGTCCAAGAGCGATCTGCTCTGCTGCACCTATCGAGTTTTTGGCGGCGGCTGCCACCCCTGCTGGCAGTTCGGTCACTGCACTGGCTACATTGGAGGAGTAGATGGAGTTGAGGACAGAGCCTAAGATGCCAACCCCCAGCGCACCTCCCACGTTGCGGGTGACGTCGTTAAGAGCTGAGCCTACTCCCGCATTAGCCTCGGGTACTGCACCCATTACAGCTTCAGTGGCCGGGGCCATGGCACTACCTATGCCAACACCCATAACGACCATTCCGGCGGCTGCAATCCAGTAAGCACTCGACTCACTCAGGAATACAAAGCCGAGTAGGGCAAACCCAACCAGCAACAATCCACCAGTAACCACTCTCCTGGTCCCTAATTGAGCCACAAGTCGCTCACTGGTCCCGGCTCCTAACGTGTAACCCAGAGCCAGGGGAAGCATGCGCAGGCCCGCCTCCAAAGGCGAATAATCCCGCACGAACTGCAAGTACTGGGTCATGATGAAGACCAGACCCACCAGGGACAGGAAAGCGAGGCTGATGGCGATCGATCCAGATGAGAGGCGAGCGTTTCGGAATAAACGCATGTCAAGCATGGGGTGGTCGATACGCAGCTCGTAGAGTACAAAGGCCACCCCGATCAGGGCCGATACAGCGAATCCAGCTACCGCGATGGGATCCAGCCAGCCTCGCTCAGGTGCCTGGATAATGGCGTAGATAAGAGCGGACAAGGAGCCGGCAGAGAGGATCGCACCCATTACATCGATCTTTCGGGGATCGGGGTCACGGCTCTCCGGTACCAGAGCAAAGCCGGCACCGAACACTGCGATGACGATGGGGATGTTGATCAGAAATACGGAGCCCCACCAGAAGCTCTCCAGGAGCCAGCCGCCCAGCACCATGCCCAGTGGGACACCCAGACCAGCGCTGGCTGCCCAGATGGCTATAGCCTTGGCGCGCTCATGGCGTGGGAAGACGTCAATTATCACCGACAGGGTGGAAGGCATGATCATGGCTGCGGCAATACCCATGAAGGCTCGGGCAGCTATCAACTGGCCGCTGCTCTGAGAGTAGGCCGCAGCTAGGCTAGTAACGCCGAAGAGGACGAGGCCCACCTGAAACACCCTCTTCCTTCCAAAACGGTCTCCTAACGATCCCATTGTCAATAGCAGTCCAGCAAATACCAGAATGTATGCAGATACGATCCACTGCAGTCCTGATGCGGAGGCGTTCAGGTTCCGCTGAAGGCTAGGTATTGCCACATCGACGATTGTGGTGTCCGCGACAATGACAATCAGGCTGGTGACTAACACCACGAGAGTCCACCACCTGAGTCGGTACTTGCGGGAATCCTGGGTTAACATTTTGACCGCCATCGGTCCCTCCTTATTTATTTCTTGGATAGATGGCTGCGGGTACTAGAGCCATATTTCTTCGTCGTCGCACCACAGTGTGATGCCCATATTCCTGGACGGGCAATCACAATTTGTCTATCTTTTCTTGCTATTCGTCCAAGATTCTTGGACTTATGGCAATGCATCCCGATAAGGTTGGGGCCGTGTCAAGTTCAAGCGACCTGCCTCCCTCATCTGATCCGCTCGGCGAAATCCTCCACCTGCTCAGGCTCAACGGAGTCCTTTACTGCCGGGCTGAGCTAACCGCGCCCTGGGGAATCGAGTTGCCGGAGCTCGAGGGGTGCATGATGATTCAGATCGTCACCGCCGGTCACTGCTGGCTTGAGATCGAAGGCGATGATCCCCGCCTGCTTCGGCATGGCAGCCTGGCGCTGATGCCCCACGGCACCGGGCACTCCGTGCGCAGCAGTCCGAGGGCTGAGATCAAGCCGCTGTCCGACATACCGGTCGAGAATGTCAGCGACCGCTACGAAATCATGCGTTATGGCGGTGGCGGGGACCTCACCCGCATAACCTATTGCGGGGTGCGATTCGACCACGTGGCGGCCCAACGTCTCATCGAGCTGTTGCCCAGGGTGTTGCAGGTCGACACCTGGGATCAGGAGGACAGCTGGCTCCACAGCACGGT
>JADFHP010000184.1 GCA_022567135.1 Chloroflexota bacterium | reverse complement strand
TTATGAAGGGTGATGAACTGCCAGCAAACTTTGCCGCCGCCCCGGATTGCTTGATAGAAGCCGCGCACAAGGAATCCGAGCGTCCATAGCGGCCGGATGATGCTGCCGAACGGGAAGCGGAAGAGCGCCGTAATGGCCAGGTGTGCGCCCAGGTGGGTCATCGCGGCGTGGGCTTCATCGGTGCGGAGATCGGCCTTCAACTCCTGCGCGCGCTCCGGGGTGATCCGTCCTTCTTCCACCCAGATATCCAGTCCCCTGGCGAGGAACGCCTCTGCTTTCACATCCGCATCCGAGATCGAGCTTTTAGTCTTGACGAAAAAAGCCTTCCAGTTGAGCAGTGCGTAGGTGATGCGGATCATGCGGCTCGCGAGTCGCAGTTCGGCTCCCTGCCAGGCCATTGTGCAGGCCTCGCCCTCTGCTATCGCGGCCTGGAACCGATCGTAGTGTTCGGGGCCGAGAGAGTCGCGAATCTCAGCCTCATTTACCTGGACGAATGCACGAAGCCGATCGAAGTCGACATCGTCGAAGACCGGCAGGTGCCCGCTTCTGGCGGCCGCGCGAATCTGTCCGCGGAGGGGGATGGGCGTGGCGACGGCAGACTCGAAGTCGACGACATACTGGTCGCCGTCCGGGGTTCTGATGATGTTTGTGTGGGCGTGCGGGTTGCGCGGGTTTAGCTGCCAGATTGGCAGGCCTGCTGAGGCGAAGAGGATGGATACTTCCGTCAAAAATTCTCGTGCGGCATCGTCGTCAGGCGCTTCTTCGCCTTCAATGAGCCGGCTTACTATGGCCGGCCGGCCGCCGATGCAATCGAGATCGATGATGGGGGCCACGAGATTTTTGCCGAACCGGAACTGGGTGAGGTATCCGGCGATCTCCCGCCTGTATCTTGCTGCCTCAAGTGCGGCGGGGTTGGCGTCGTACGGGAACTTCGCCTGAAATGCCAGCCAGTAGATGAGCCTGATGACGAACGGCGGGTTGAAGATCTTGGTCGCGGTGCCCGCTTCTTTGTCCAGCATCACCACGCTGGCGTAAGAATCAGCGGTAGTCACGCCTTTCATGGGGACCACGGCGACGTCACGGCCCAGCACCGGGCGTGCCAGCCATCTGATCGATTCCATCCACCGGTGCAGGTGAATAATGATCAAGAGGGCGACGATGCCGAACAGATAGCCGCCGATGACGTCTGTTGGCCAGTGTGCTTCGTGAAATATGCGAGAGAGTCCGGAGGTGCCGATCGATACGGCCACGAGTATGAGGAGCGGGATCAGGAGAGATCGCCGCAACTTGTGTGAAATGGCCAGATAAGCGACGAATCCGAAGAATGCGGTGGAGCCGTGGGCGTGCCCACTTGGGAAGCTGAGCGACGTTGCCGTATCCAGCGGGCGGTCACGGCCTACGAATTCGCCGAGCGTGATATCGGCCAGTATCGCTGCGAGAACGATTATCGCACCGGCGATGGCGAGGCCAATCGCCACGCGGGCCTGTCCTCTGAGGGACAGATACGCGATCGTTATCGCGCCGATGATGCCGCCAAACCAGGCGGCGGTGTAGATCTCGATCGTTCTAAAGAGAGGACCAGATCCGGGCCAGTCCCAGCCGGAGATCGATTCCAGCCCTTTTACGTCGAACGGCTCGGCCGGGTGTGTTCGAAGCCACACAGCGAGAACCATCAGCAGCGTGGCCGATGTCACGACTGTCACCGCGGTAAGGGTAAACCGGCGCAGCGAGATGCCTCTGAACTGGCGGGCCAGTTCGTAGGAAGCGTCTGAAGGGTCGAAGGTGTTAGTGGCCATTGCGGAATCGCCTGCATAGCTGCTAGCGCGTACCTATTAGATGTCCCGCTGGCTATGAGGTGCCAGGCATGTCTGGACTTCATGGGCGCGGGGCCGTCGTGGGGCATCTAGTCGAAGAAGTCGGCGTCCTCCTCCCGGAGGTACTGTTTCGCGGCATCGACGTCGAAGTGGATGCCGAGTCCTGGCGTGTCCCAGACCTCTATGTGGCTGTCTTTCACGATCGGGTCCGGTAGGCCCACGATAATTTCGTACCACCACTCCGGCTTTCCGGAAGGCAGTTCAAACGCGATGTAGTTGTCGGGCAGCGTCGCGGACACCTGGACAAGGGCGGCGAGTCCGATCAGTCCATCGGCTGTGCCGTGCGGCGCCATCTGTATGCCATGGAGGTCGGCGAACTCTGCGACCCACTTCAGCTCGGCGATACCTCCGATGTCGAACGGATCAGGGCCGACGACGTTGACGGCGTTCTTCTCGATCAGCTCTTTGAAGTTGTGGCGCAGGTAGATCTGCTCGCCGGTGTGAATGGGGGTCGATGTGTGCGGCGTGACCTGGAGGAAGTAGTCGGGGTGGACGTATGGCGTGTAGTCGCCGGTGATGGTGTCTTCCATCCACATCAGGTTGTACGGCTCGAGCGCCTGCGCCAGCTTCAGGGTGTCGGTGATGGTCATTCCCGGGCCGCAGTCGAGGGCCAGGCCGACCTCATCGCCCAGGACTTCCTTCATCGCGGCCACGCACTCGACCGTGAGGTTGAAGCCCTTCTCAGTCATGAGGCCGCGGTTCGGGTATTTGTCTTTCGGAACGTACTCGCCATAGTAGTAATCGGGCATGTCCTTGACCATGGGCGAGCCGTGGAAGGCGATTCCCTGCTTGATGATGGAGAAGTTCTGCGGAAGATCTTTCATCTTCTGCATGTTGGCGGCGAAGTCTTCTGGCTGATAGCCGTCGAACGGGAAGCGGATGCTGCCGTTGTATACGCGGACTTTATCGCGGATCTTGCCGCCCAAAAGTTTATAGATGGGGACGCCGGCGGCCTTTCCTGCGATGTCCCAGAGGGCGACTTCTATGGCACTTACGGCTGCGCCCCATGGTTTGAAAGAACCCATCCGCCTGATTCTGAGCATAACCCGCTCGACGTCTGTGGGGTCCTCGCCAAGGATCATGTCCCTGTAGAAGAGAACCATCGGTTTGAGGTAGTGCTTGGGCGTCTCGGCGGCGCCAATGCCGTCGATCCCTTCGTCCGTCGTTATCCGGACGACGGGGTTCTGGCCGATGATCGCGCACTTGAGATCGGTGATTTTCATTTCGCGTCCTCAGGACTTCCAGGCGCCATTTGCGAGCGGGTTGGATGAAGGGTCAGGGTTGGGCGCGTAGATCATGGGCGCTCGCGCCTCAATCCGCAAGTTGGCGTGCCTGACGAACGGCCCGCCAGCCTTGTTTTGACTACCACCAAGGCTCGTTAAGGGCCCTT